>NZ_VIGC02000032.1 GCF_006569185.2 Litorilinea aerophila
GCGCACGGTCTTCCTGGCGGCCGGCCGGGTGGAGGGACGGATCTCCACTTTCCTGACTCCGTGGACAGCTTTTGCCGCGGGTGCAGGCCTGGGTGTTGCCCTCCTTTCCGGCAAAAGCCTGTTGGCCAGGCTATTCGCCCTGATTTTTAAGCGACGAAATGCATGACCGTTGGTGGTCGGCAGCAGTTGGCCGTTGGCAGAGGCCCATTTCAGGAATTTTTAGAAGAAACGTTGTTTAGAGGAGCCATTCCATGTCCGATTTAAAGTTAGATGCCCAACCTCGCACCGTGACCGGGCGTAAGGTACGGCAACTGCGCAACCGGGGGTTGGTGCCCGTGGTGGTCTACGGCAAACAGCAGAAGCCCATGAACTTGCAGGTCCAGGCCCGAAGTCTGGAGCGGGTGTTGCACCACGGTGGCACCTCTCAGCTGGTGCAGGTGCAGGTGGAGGGTGGCGAGTCCCTGAACATCCTGATTCGGGATGTGCAGCGGCATCCGGTCAACCACCAGTACCTCCACGCGGATTTCTACGCCGTGAACATGGCCGAGAAGCAGCAGGTGGAAGTGCCTGTGGTGGCTGTGGGGCGTCCGGAAAGCCTGGTCACCGGCCTGATGATGCTCCAGGCCCTGGACTCGGTTGAGGTGGAAGCCCTCCCGGCGGACATCCCCGCATCCATTGAGGTGGACGTGACCGGCCTCACCCCGGAAGAGCCCATCACCGTGGCCGACCTGCCCCGGCTGCCTGGCGTGGAGTACCTCAACGATCCGGAAGAGGTGGTCTTCACCATGATTGCCACCCGGGTTGAGGAAGAAGAGGAAGCCGAGGAGGAAGAGGCTGCCGAGCCCGAGGTGGTCGCCAGGGGCAAGCAGGAAGAGGAAGGCGAGGAAGACGAAGAGTAATCCTCTCGACCTGCCGTGTCCCCTGCCGTGGCAGGCCATGGACAACGCCTTTCCCGGGCCCTGGATCCAGCATCCGGGGCCTTTTGTTTTTCGCCCTCATTCACATCTCTGCCACATCTCCAATCGTCTTCAAGGGGACAGCCCGGCCAGGGGCTCCTCCACAAACTGCATGGGATCGACGGCCACGCCGTAGATGCGGAGTTCCCAGTGGAGGTGGGCACCGGTGCTCAGGCCGGAATTGCCCACCAGCCCCAGCAGATCTCCCTGCCGCACCATCTGGCCAGGGGTCACGTCGATCTGGCTCAGGTGCCAGTATCCGGTGAAAATGCCCCGCCCGTGATCTAGCAGAACGGCATTTCCCCGCACATCCAGGGGTTCGGCCAGGGCCACCACCCCATCCCCTGGGGCCACCACCGGCACCCCCTCGGGCGCGGCGAAGTCCTGGCCCGCGTGATAGCTGGCCACTGGCCCGCTGTTGTAGCTGCGGCGGGTGCCGAAGGGGCTGCTGGTCACATACTCCAGGGAGACAGGCCGGCTGAAGACATCCCGCCACAGGAGGGTCGGACTGACCTGGGACCAGACCGCCGTGACCTTCTCCAGCTCTGCCTGAACCAGGGTCGGCTCCAGCAGCTCTCCCCGATCGGGCGGCAGGACGATGTCCTGGGTCTCATAGTCGCCTGCCACCACCGGGATCTGCCATGTCCGGCTCAGGGGGAAGCCGTTGCGGGCCTGGTAGGTGATGATGAGGGGGTAGGGTTGAGGGGCCAGCAGGGCCGGCACGGGCAACAGAGCAAACTGCCGCAAGGGATCGGCGTCGGTGGGGGTGAAGACCACCGGCAAGCCGTTCCAGGTGGCGGTCAGGCTGAGGGGGCGCCGGGTGGTCACCCACAGCCGGCCGGTGCGCCCCTGGACCAGCGCGTCGGGCAGGGACATTGTGGCCACGGCGCCGAAGCGCAGGGGCGAAGGTGGCAACGTCTCCCGAGGGACCAGAACTGGCTGGCCGGGGAAGAGGGAAGTGTGCTCCTCCTGGCCATTCAAGGTCGCGAGCACAGCCGCATCCTGTCCATAGCGCAGGGCCACGGCTCGCAGACTTTCGCCCGGCCGGGCATAGACCACCGCCAGGTCCACGGCGGCGGTCCCCTCGCCGCCTCCAGGAATCAGGAGCACCTGCCCCACCTGAATCAGGTCCGGGTTTTGAATGCCGTTGAGCTGGATGAGGGATTCCAGGGAAACGCCGAAGCGCTCGGCGATGCCGGCCAGGGTATCCCCGGCCACCACGGTGTAGGTGCCCGCGTTCCCCTGGGCTGCGGCGCTTTCTGGGCGCCACCGAAAGGCTCCGGTCAGGCCCATCCACAGGGCCAGGGCCAGGACCAATGCCTGGAGCAGACCATACCACGGCCAGGTATGGCGAATGCCAGATTGTACCTCGTCCTTCACGGCTTCCCTCCGGAGCGGCTCCCCTTGCCGGCTTACGAGCGGTAAATGTCCGGCTTCAGGATGCCGATGTAGGGCAGATTGCGAAATACCTCGTTGTAGTCTAACCCATAGCCGACCACAAAGTCGTTGGGGATGGAAAAGCCGATCCAGTCCACGTGGATATCGACTTCCCGGCGGTCTGGCTTGTCCAACAGGGTGACGATGCGCAGGCTCGCGGGGCGTCGTTCCCGCAGGATGCGCACCAGGTAGTCCAGGGTGTTGCCGCTGTCGATGATGTCTTCCACGATGAGGATGTTGCGGCCTTCGATGGGGTGGTTCAGGTCTTTCAAAATGCGCACCACGCCGCTGCTCTGGGTCCCGGCGCCGTAGCTGCTGGTGGCCATGAAGTCAATTTCGTGGGGGATGTCAATGGCCCGAATCAGGTCGGCCATGAAGACGATGCTCCCCTTCAGCACGGAGACCAGCAGCAGATCCTGGCCCCGGTAGGCGTCGCTGATGCGCTGGCCCAGCTCACACACCCGCTGCTGCAGAGTCTGTTCATCCACCAGGACCCGCTCGATGGCGTCGTCCAGTGAACGGTGGTGGAGCGCGGCCATCAGGCTCTGGGAGCTGTGGGGTGGCGACATGTTTAAATCCTCCTCTTTGCCTTCAGAGAACGGTTGCAGATGATCCTCCGGGGGCATTCTGTACCGGCGGCTGTCGCGTCCAGCGCCGCTCGCCGGGGTAGCTGGACGGCGTCCATTGCCGGAAATCAGTGGGATAGCACCGGCTTCACCGGCGCCATGTCCGCAGCGTGTACCGGTGACATCTGGAATGCTAGCTGGAATGACGTCTGAGATGTGGTCTGAGCTAACGGCTGGGAGGGAAGCGCCTCGGTCGCCGGTTCAGGCGTTGCCGTCGGCGTTGGGGCCTGGGGCACCGCCTCTACTGGCAGGAGGGGTACCTGTTCCAGGGGGCCGGCCGTCTGCACCATGGGCGCGTAAACCCAGCCCGTTTGCCCTCCATATTCCACCTGCCACCACTCTGGCCAGGTGGGATGATGCCCGGTGATGGGCAGGGCTGTTCCCTGGGCCAGCTGGTCCAGGATGGGATAGTCGGTGCCGGGGCCGGCCCGCAGGTTGAGCAGGAAGACAGTCACGTAGGCGGTAGGCACAGCCGGCGTGGGAAGCGGTGTGGGGGTGGGTGGGGGTGGGGCCGGCACCTGGGCCGCAGCCACGGCGACGCCACCGCCTGCCTTGAATTGCCCGCTCCACTGTCCGGCGAGGGCCAGGTACTGCTCGCCGAAGGCTGCGCTGGGCTCGATGTAGGTGCCTTCGGGCCACTCGTTAAAGCTGTTAATGACGATCCAGTTGGGGTTGCTGGCCATGGCTGCCTGCCAACTGCGGGCGAAATAGTTGCCGCCCTCCCGATCCTGCACAAAGCCCACGCCCGGCCGAATGCGCACATCGTTGTAGCCGGGCATCACTGTGGCCACCCAAAATTTGTAGCTCCCAAATCGTTCTCGGGCCGCGGCCACCTGGCCGGCAAACTTCTGGTTGACACTGTACAGATCGGCTGGGGGATTCCAGGTGTTGCTGTAGAGGTGATGGCCATCAAAGACGGCCAGGTAGCTGGTGTCCACCCCTTCGCCGATCCAGATGCTGGTGTGTCCGGGATCCACCTGCTGGCGGATGGCCTGCCAGGTGTCGACGCTGTAGAGGGTCGGTCGCCAGAAAAAGAGGACCGGCCGTCCGTCGACCCGGAGATACGCCGGGTGGCTGGCATGGCGACTCAGCGCCTGCTGGAGGGCATCGGTCACGGCTCCCACGTTGCCCAGAAAGGGCGAATCTGTCTCGAAGAGGATGCCGATCCGAAAGCCTCGTGCGGCCGCTTCGTCCAGCATGGCAGCCAGGTTGGGCTCCGTCTGGTTGCTGTCGCCGTGGGGACCGTACCAGGCCACCAGGAAGGCGTCGATGCCTGCGCCTTGTGCCTGCTGGATATGACGCCCCATGACTTCCCGATCCCGGCTGGCATAGGGCTGGGCTGGCAGGTCGCTCAGGCGGTCATAGGTCCAGGTCTGCTCGTCGAACCAGGTGTAGTAGAAGGCCAGCACCAGGGGATCACCGCTGCTCTGGGCGGCGGGCCGGCTGGACGGCGCAGCCTTCAGCGTGTCGGGGGAAAGCCACAGGCCTAGCAGGGCCAGCAGACTCAACAGCACCAGGGTGAGGAAGATGCGCCAGCCGAGCCGTAGCTGGATGGGCGCATCGGGTGTCGAGCTTGCCAGGGGCAACGATGCCCCGAACGTGTTAGATGGGTGATTTGATTGCGTATCCACGAAGGCGGATCCTAACATGTCTGCTTCCATCCCGCCAAATCAGGATGGCCGCCTGGGTGGAGCTCAGTTGACCGCTTGCTTCAGCGCCTGGACTGCGGGCAGGGCCAGGAATTCCCCCAGGATCATGGCCGTGGCTCCCCATACCGTTTGCCCTTCTATATCGAAAAAGGGTACCAGGGCCACCCGATCCCGCAGTTGCCACTCCTCCTGGCGCAGGCGGCTCGGATCCAGGAAGGTCAACAGGGGGACTTCCAGCAGCCGGGCCACTTCGTACGGGTCGATGTGGAAGGCGGGCCGGTAGCCGATCCAGCCGACCGTAGGCTGGACCAAAAAGTTGCTGGCGTGGATGTAGAGGGGGCTCAGCCGGCCCAGCACCTCCACCTCCTCGGGCGGCACGCCGATCTCCTCGTGGGCCTCCCGCAGGGCCGTCTGGGTGAGATCGCCATCAGCCTCTTCATAGCCGCCGCCGGGCAGCCCCACTTGCCCACTGTGGACGCCGTCGTAGGTCTGGCGCAGGATCAGGGGCAGGTAGATCTGCCCTTCGCGCGGGTAGAGCAGGAGGAGTACCCCGCCCCGGCGAACGTGGGCGCCGGCCTGTTCAGGGATAATGTCCCCGGGACGAGGCCGCGGGGCCATCCGGTTTTGGGCCGGCCGTCCAGGGAGCGGGCCCTGCAGGTCGGCCCGGAGCTGTGCGAGAAACGAGCTGTGCGTTGGATCCATGGCTTCCTGGTTTCTCATACGCTGGGCTACGGAGCCCATGATGTCATCCGCTTGCGGCCATGGTGGCCTGCCCAACCCGGCAGAGAAATCCCTGCAGGTACTCCCCTTCGGGGAAGTGGAGGGCGACCGGGTGATCCGGCGCCTGGTGCAGCCATTCCAGGATCTGGACCTCCCGGCCCACGTCCAGGCTGGCGCCAAAGAGCACTTTCTGGAAGAGATCCAGGCTCACCAGGCCGCTGCAACTGAAGGTTACCAGAATCCCGCCGGGCCGGACCATCTGCATGCCCAGCATGTTGATGTCCTTGTAGCCCCGCAGCCCTCGTTCCAGGTTGCGTCGGCTCTGGACGAACTTGGGCGGGTCCAGAATGACCACGTCGAAGGCCGGCCGCCCGGGCTGATCGCGCCAGTCCCGCAGGATCTGGAAGACGTCGCCGGCGATGCTCTCTGCCTGTGCATCCGGGTCGAAGCCGTTGAGCCGCAGGTTAGCCTCGCCCAGTTCCAGGGCAGCCACGCTGCTGTCGATGTTGACCACGTGGGTTGCGCCGGCCGCCAGGGCGTGAACGGCGAAGGCTCCCGTGTAGCTGAAGGCGTTCAGCACCCTCGCCCCCTGGCAGTACAAGGCTACCCGTCGTCGGTTCTCACGCTGATCCGTGTAAAATCCGGTCTTCTGGCCGCCCAGGAGATCCACCAGAAAACGGAGCGGACCTTCGTGGACTTCCACCGGGCCGGTGGGGGCGGTGCCGGCCAGGAGGCCCGTGGCGTCGGGCAGCCCCTCCTGCCGCCGGGCGGCCATCTCACTCCGTTCCAGCACCCCCTGGCAGCCGGTCAGCGTCAGCAACATCTGTGCCAGGGCCTCTTTGCGCCGGTCGATGGCCAGGGTGCCGGCCTGGAGCACCAGGAACGGCCCGTAGCGGTCCACAATCAGCCCTGGCAGGCCATCGCTTTCACCGTTGACCAGGCGATAGGCGTCTGTCTGCCCCTGGATGGTGGGGTGTTGCCGTTGTCGCACCGCTTCCGCCAGGCGACGCTGCCAGAAGCGATCATCGATGGTTTCCCCGGGATCCCAGGTGAGGAGGCGAACCTGGATCTGGCTGGCGCGGTTCAGATACCCCCGAGCCAGCCAGTTTCCCTGGGCGTCCACCACATCCACCGGTTCGCCATCCACGGCTTCGCCGGCAATATGGGCGATGGCGCCGCTGAAGATCCAGGGGTGAAACTGGCGCACCGGTTTTTCCCGGCCCGGCTTGAGGCGGACCTGGGGCAGGGGACGATCAGTGGCCATGGTTCTTGTCTCCGGCAGCATCGTGGTCTTCGGCGGAAGGGGTGGCGGCCTCCGGATCATCCTCGTCCACTTCCCAGCCGTAGGCATTGATGAGAATCCGCTGGTCGGGCAGGTGGATGACCCGGCGCTGGGGATCGTACTGAAATGGGACCTGGCCTTCCGGCGTGGTCAGTACGCCGGTGACCTGTTCTGGGCGGCGCTCCTGGAAGCGGACTGTGTACCCTTTGTAGATGAGCCAGTGGGTGAGGGGTTTGACATTGGGTCTCATGGAAGTCGTTGCCATTGGAGTTGTAACACCTGTCGGGTTTGGTCGGTAATGCGCACCTGGTGGCTGATGGCCTGGCCGCAGATCCACACCGGCCGGCGCTCTGCCCGCTCGATGACCACGGGCCAGCCGGCGCGCAGGGCGGCGGGCACCTTGCGGTCGGTGAAGAAGTCCCCCAGGCTCTTGTGGCGGCCGCCCATGCCCAGGGGGGCAAAACGGGCCCCAGGCCAGGGCGTGGTCAGGGCCAGGGTGTGGACTCGATCCGCGTCCAGGAAGGCCCGCCAGGGCTCCCCGGGGGTGCGCCAGTCTGGGGGGAGATGCTGGATGGGGTAGCAGCGGCACAGGAGCTGCCAGTGCCTGCCCGCCTGGAGCTGGCCCGGGCAGGGGATCGGCGCCTCGCCCACCGTCTGGCGCCAGCCAGTCCCCAGGAAGGGGTGTTGGGGGGCGAAAGGCAGCTCATCGTCCCGGTGCAGGCTGAGCCGTGCCGGCGTCCTGTCCGTAGCGCCGGCCACGGTCCACACCAGGTGGTCGAGCAGGGGGTACGGGCCGCCGGCATGGGTGCTCTGTTCCAGCCGGGCCAGGATGTTGTCGATGTGGTGAAAGCCGACGGCCCGCAGGTCGGCCTGCATCTCGGCCAGGGCCTGGCGCAGCACCCCCCGCTGGGTGGCCGGGTCCTGGGCCAGGAGGCCGGTCAGATCCAGCACCACGCGCTCCGCTGGCGTCCGCTCCAGGGTCAGCTGGTCCAGCGCCTTTCGATCCCAGCGTTCGGCCCGCCGGGCTTCCTGGGCCAGGAGGTCGGCGGTGCGGGCCAGGGTTTCCACCACCCGGGGGTTGATGGTGGCCAGCTCCGGCAGCAGCTGGTGGCGGATGCGGTTGCGCAGGAAGGAGAGGTCGTGGTTGCTTGGATCCTCGCGCCAGGGCAGGCCAAAGGCCTCCAGATAGGCCCGGATGGCCGCCCGACGCACGCCCAGCAGGGGCCGAACCAGGTAAACCGGGGAGCGTGATGGATTCGTGGGGGAATCGTCAGGAAGTGGACCGACCCACGCCATGGCGCCCAGCCCGGCCAGGCCGCTGCCCCGGAGGAGGTTCATGAGCAGGGTTTCGGCCTGGTCGTCCTGGTGGTGGGCCACGGCCACCACCGGAGGTTGCCCCGGCGGCGTAATGGCCCGGGCCACCTCTCCCAGGAAGCGGTAGCGAAGCCGGCGGGCTGCGGCCTCTGGCCCTTCGGGGCGATGGGTCAGCTCCTGGGGGGAGAGGCGACGGCTGTGGCAGGGGAGTCCCAACTGGTCCGCCAGCCCGGCCACAAAGGCGGCATCCTCGGCAGAGTCCGGGCGCAGGCTGTGGTCCAGGTGGGCGACGTGGAGGTGAAGTTGCCAGAGGTCGGCCACCTGGTGCAGGGCGTGGAGCAGGCAGACGCTGTCTCCGCCGCCGCTGACGCCCACCAGGACCGTGGTCCCCGCGGAGGTGGCGGCGGGGAACAGTTGAAAGCGGGTTTGGGCGTCCATCAGCGCCGCGATCAGCGGGCGCGCCCCTGGTGGCCATGTGGCCATCCGCTGCTGAAACTCGGTCTTCACAGCCGCATTATACCACAGGAAACGCTGTCGGGGCCGGGTTGGAATGGTATGGGGAAATCGGGCTGCCCTTTTTTCACGGAAATTTGCTTGTGGTATAATGCGCTATGGTCTGCAATTTCAACGCAGAGGGACGGAGCGGCATCTGCGGGTGTTCGCTCCGCCAGCAGGCAGCACAAGTAAGCAACAATCATCAAGGACTGAGTGCGGGTGATTTTGTGACAATGGGGGCGATGGTACGTCTGTGATTAACCCGTTGGATTGGCTGTTAGGCCTTTTTTCATTGGACATCGGCATCGATCTGGGTACTGCCAATACCCTGGTTCACGTCAAAAACCGCGGTATCGTCATCAACGAACCTTCAATCGTCGCCATTGACCGATCCTCCCGCCGGCGGAACGCCGTCAAGGCCATCGGCAACGAGGCGAAGGAGATGGTGGGCCGCACCCCGGCCCACATTGTCGCCATCCGGCCCTTACAGGATGGTGTGATCTCGGACTTTGACGTCACCGAGCAGATGATCCACCACTTCATCGGCAAGGTCCACGGCAACCGGGCCTTTGGCGCTGCCCGTCCCCGGGTGGTGATCGGGATCCCTTCGGGGGTCACCGAAGTGGAAAAACGGGCTGTGCGGGACGCAGCCATCAGCGCCGGCGCCCGGGAAGCCGGCCTGGTGGAGGAGCCCATGGCCGCGGCCATTGGTGCCGGCCTGCCTGTCACCGAATCGGTGGGTTCCATGATCGTGGACATCGGCGGTGGAACCACGGAAGTGGCGGTGATTTCCCTGGGCGGCATCGTGGTCTCTCGCTCCATCCGGGTGGCCGGCGACGAGATGAACGAGGACATTGTCAACTACGCCCGGCAGAAGTACAATTTGCTCATCGGCCTGCGCATGGCCGAACGGACCAAGATCGAAATCGGCTCGGCCTACCCCATGGAACGGGAGCGGACCATGATCCTGCGGGGGCGGAACCTGGTGACGGGCCTGCCCGAGGCGGTGGAGGTCAGCTCGGTGGAGATTCGGGAGGCCCTGGCCGGCTCGGTGCAGGTGATCGTGGACGCAGTCAAGGCCACCCTGGACGAGACGCCGCCCGAGCTGGTGGCCGATCTCATGGAGTATGGCATCGTGCTGGCCGGGGGCGGGGCCCTGCTCCATGGCCTGGCCCAGCGCCTGCAGGATGAGACCCGCATGCACGTCTACGTGGCCGACAACCCCCTCACCGCGGTGGTGATGGGCACGGGCATGATCCTGGAAAAGCCAGAGTTCTATAAAGAGACGCTGACCAGCATGCAGCGCAAGAGCACGATTCGCTAGTAAATCCCGGCAGAAATTCGCCGATCGGGCCTCTGGCCCGCGGCTTCGCCGATCGTATCCACCAGAGCTAATGCCGCCGAATTTCTGCCGTGGTATTTACGCCAGACTGTACTAGGATTGGGAGGCGTCATTCGCCTTTACTGCCACCATGCGTAACACCGACAGAAGGCCCTGGACCCTGGGCGATGTGGCCATCCGGCTGGTGATCTTTGGCCTGGCCGCCGTTTTGTTGATGGCCCTGCAGTTGGGCGGCCATATCTCCACCTTGCAGAGCGGGATGACCCAGCTCACCTCTCCCGCGCAGCTGGGCACTGCCAGCCTGACAGAATCCATCGCCGATGCCATCGACTTCCTGGTGGAGCTGCGCACCCTGCGCCAGCGCAACGCCGAGCTGGAGCAGATCAACGGCGCGCTGCTGGTGGAGAATTTCCGCCTGCGGGAGGTGGAGCGGGAAAACCAGACCCTCCGCGCCTTCCTGGCCTTCGCCCAGACTCGGCCAGCCCTGGAGCTGCGTGGCGCTCAGATCGTGGCCCGGGTCATCGGCCAGGAAAGCAGCAATTTCCTGGACTACATCATGCTGGATTTGGGGCAGGCCCATGGCATCGCCGTGGGGATGCCTGTGGTCACCGACCAGGGCCTGGTGGGGCGCATCAGCGAGGTGACCGAAAACACCTCCAAAGTCCTCCTGATCACCGACGCCAGCAGCGCTGTGAACGCCATCCTTCAAAGCAGCCGCCTCCCCGGCGTGGTTCGGGGGTCACCAGGTGGCGACCTGGTGATGGACTACATTCCCCAGGGTGCCATCTTCAGCGTGGGCGAAGTGGTACTCACGTCGGGGCTGGGCGGGCGCTTCCCGAAAGGCATCCCCCTGGGCCAGGTGGTGGAGATCCGCCAGCGAGATATCGACGTCTTCCAGCAGGCGCTGGTCCGCCCGACGGTGGATTTCAGCCGCCTGGAGCTGGTTATGGTGATCACCAATTTTGAGCCGCTGGAGGATGTGTTGTCGGAGCCGGCCCTGGCGCCGGCCGCGCCTGCCGGGGAGGCCCCGGCTGCGCCTGCTGAGGGGGCCCCGTCAGAGGTGCCGGTGTCCCCTGAAAGTGGCCCATGAATCGCGGTGCCTTGTATTACTTGATGATCCCGCTGTTGGTGGTGGCCGGCCTGTTCCAGTCCTCCGCCGCTCCCCACATCAGCATCCGGGGGATCAAGCCTGACCTGGTGCTGCTGGTGGTCCTGGTGGGGACCCTGCTCTACGGCCACCGGCCCGGCATCACCTGGGCCTTCATCGGCGGCATCATCCTGGATCTCTTCAGCGGCGGCCCCATGGGCAGCTCCAGCCTGTCCCTGATGTTGGCGGCGCTGGTGGCCGGCATGGGGCATCGCACCCTGTCCCGGTTCAACCTGTTCGTTCCCCTGGGCGCGTGCCTGCTCGGCACCCTGGTCTACGCCACGGCCTACCTGTCCATCCTGGGCCTGTTGCGAAGCTTCAACCTGGCCAACTACTATCTTCCCTTCTGGACGACCCTGCAGCATGTGGTGGCGCCGGCCATGCTGTACAACGCTACCCTGATGTTGCTGCTGTTGCCTTTTCTGAACCGTGTTCCCGAAAGCCAGGACCTGTAGGAAGCCTGTGTCCGGGACGCCGACGATGGCCACGCCTGGTTGAGGTACCCTGTGATGAACCGCTATGTTTGAGCAACGCAGTCGAGACACATCCACCCTCGCCATGACCCTCTTCCGGCTGGGCCTGATCCTGGCCTTTTTGATCATGGTCGCACGCCTCTACCGGCTGCAGATTGTGGAGGGGCAGGACTTCCGGCAGCGGGCCGACGATAACCGTTTTGAGCTGGTGGAGTTGCCGGCGCCCCGTGGGGTGATCTACGACCGCACGGGTACCATCCTGGCCCGCAACCGCCCCAGCTTCGAGGTGGCCGTTGTGCCCGAGGATCTGCCCTTCGACGACCCCGAGACGCCGGAAGATGAGGAAGGGCTGGAAATTGTGAAAATCCTCCAGCTCCTGCGGGCCGATACCGACGAAGATGTGGCCCTGCGCATCGCCGAGCTGATGTTTTTGCGCCTGGGGCGGGCGGACTTCGCGGAAACGGTGGGCGAAGCCGGTGTGAAACTGAACTACATCACCGTGCCAGGCCCGGTACAGCTGGTGACCCCAGAGGATGGAGGTCCTCCCCAGGAAGTGGCGGTGCCCGTCCTGGTGCCGGATATCTCCCAGCCGTTGCCCATGCCAGGGCTGGTGGCCCTGGTGAAGCGGGTGGTGGCCCTGAGTGGCCAGGGTAGCGCTTCCCGCCCCGTGCCCATCCTGGACCTGGTCGACCGGATTCGTGCGGTGGAGCTAGCCGAGGAGAGCTACCGCATTCCCAGCGTGCGCATCCATGAAGTGCCCGTGCGGGACTACGTCTACGGTCCCTACATGAGCCACGTGCTGGGATTCATGGGGCCGATCCCTGCGGCTGCTGCCGAGGATTACCGGGCCCGGGGGTATACCAACCCCAACGAGAAGGTCGGCCTCAACGGCCTGGAGTATTCCTACCAGCAGGAACTGCGGGGCATCCCGGGGTATCGCAATGTGGAGGTGGACATCCTGGGCCGGGAGGTGCGCACCGTGGGCCAGGTGCTGGAGCCGGTGCCGGGTTCCAACCTGATCTTGAACATCGACCTGCGCCTGCAGCAGGTGATGTACGACACGCTGCAGGCCAAGCTGGAGGAAAAGAACACCCCCTGGGGCGTCGCCATCGCCATGAACCCCATGAACGGCGCCATCCTGGGCATGGTGAGCCTCCCTTCCTACGACAACAACGTCTTCGCCGAGCGGATCAATGAGGACTACCTGGCCCTGCAGAACGACGAGCATCGGCCCCTGATCAACTACGCCATCGGCGGCCTCTACCCGCCGGGCTCCACCTTCAAGCTGGTCACGGCCACCGCCGCGCTGGCCGAAGGGATCATCACCCCCCAGACCACCATTGTGGACAGTGGCCCCATCTACCTGCCCAACCGCTTCTTCCCAGACGACCCCAGCCAGGCCCAGGAATTTGTGAGCTGGAACCATGCCCGGGGCATCGTCCACGGGCCCCTCAACGTGGTCCAGGCCATGGCCCTCTCCAACGACATCTTCTTTTACTACCTGGGCGGTGGTTATCCGCCGGCCCAGTTTGTGGGGCTGGGCCAGCGCCGGCTGGCCGAATGGACCGAGCTCTTCGGCTATGGCGATCCCACCGGCATCGACATCCCCGGCGAAGTGGGTGCTCCCGTCCCCAATGACCGCTGGAAACGGCAGCTCTACGCCGAAAGTTGGACCACCGGTGACAGCTACAACATGGCCATCGGCCAGGGCTACCTCCTGGCCACGCCCTTGCAGGTGTTGGTGAGCACGGCTGCTGTGGCCAACGGTGGCACCATCTACCGCCCTCAGATTGTCTACCAGATTGTGGACGCCAAGGGCGGCCTGCAGCGGGATTTCACGCCCCAGGTGGTGCGCCAGCTTCCGGTGCCGCCGGGGACGATAGAATTCGTGCAGCAGGGCATGTGGGCAGCGGTGAACGCGCCGGGCGGTACGGCCTACGCCGCCAAGCTGGATAACGACATCACCGTGGCTGGCAAAACGGGGACGGCCGAGTTCTGCGAGTACATCCCCGAGGAGAACGACTGCCGCCGGGACGACAAGGGGCACCTGCCCACCCACGCCTGGTTTGTGGCCTACGCCCCCTATGAAGCGCCGGAGATCGCCCTGGTGGTCTTCATTTATGATGGCGGCGAAGGTTCGGAGGCCGCGGTCCCTGTGGCCCGCCAGATTCTGGAAGCCTATTTCAATGAGATTCACCCCCGCTAAATTTGAGCCGGTGTGGTAAGATATGGCGTATCCCATGTTGGGGCAGATGACCTCTGGACATGGATGACGGTTGACCGGCCCTTTCTCCCCCGGCTGCGGGGCCAGCCAACCGCCGTCTACTTCCTGTCACATAACACCTGCGGCCTGGGATGGATAGAGGTGGAGCGTACCTATGTCGGCCCGGCAAAACGATCGACGACAACCGGATATCACGTCCGACAATGGGGTGGCGGCAGAGGACTCCATGGTAGACACCGAGAACCATGGCGCAGCACCGGACGCGCCCGAGGCAGCGAATTCCCCAGGACAGGCCGTGGAGCAGCCGGCCAGCCCTGCCGCGCCAGGGGGGGAGGAGACCCGGTCCCAGGATGGTCGGACCATCGGCCCGGCTGATTTGCCCGACGTGGAAGCGGCGCCGGAAGCGGGGACTACCCCCGCAGAGGATAAAGAGTCGGCGCGATCCTCGGACGATGTAATGGCCCTGGATGTCATCGGCCATCTGCCTTCGCCCCCGCCCAGCGCCGTCAAGATCAAGGGGCGGGCCGGCGGCATTTTCGTGGAGATCGGGGAAGGCGTCTGGGCCGATTTGCTGGACACCCTGGGCGATCGGCTGAAATCGGCCGCCGGCTTCTTCCGGGGCGCATCGGTGATCCTGGATGTGGGGCACCGCTCCCTCACTTCCGAAGAGCTGCGCTACTTCATCAGCCTGCTGAAGGCCCATGAGATGGCCCTGGGCGTTGTCCTCTCGTCGGATGAGGGCACCCTCCAGCACGCGGCCGAGTTGGGCATCTCTACCAGTTCGACCCAGGAAGCCGCCCATCCCGGCCCCGTGGCCCCGGTTCAGGAGGCGGCACCGGCGAAGCCAGATTTTTATGTGCACCAGGGAAGTCTCCGGGCCGGCCAGGCGCTCCATCGCCAGGAAAGCATCTTCATCATCGGCGATGTCAACCCCGGGGCCCAGGTGAGTAGCGCTGGAGATGTCTACGTATGGGGGCGCATGCGGGGCGTGGCCCATGCCGGCGTTGAGGGCGATCAGACGGCCGTTGTGGCTGCCCTGGAGCTGACCCCCACCCAGCTGCGCATTGGGGATGTCATTGCTGTTCCGCCGGAGTCCAAAGGGGAGAACGGCAGCAACTGGTTTTGGAAGCGGCCGCCACCGCCCCGGGCCGAAGTGGCCCATGTGGTGGATGGGCGCATCCTGATCGAGCCCTGGGATGAAATTCGTACCGGCGGATGGAAAGCTTTCTCCCCGCCCACGGCCTGAAGCCCCAGGCCAGCACCCCCGCCATCAACCAACCGGGGACGTCCCGTTGGTGGGCCATTGGGCTATGAACCTGGTATGAGCCCGGGGGCGTACCCCATCAGCAAGGGAGCTTTCACAGGAGCGAGCATTCAAGATGCCCGGAACGGTCATTACCGTGACCTCTGGTAAGGGGGGCGTAGGAAAGACAACCACGGTGGCCAATGTGGCCTCGGCCCTGGCCATGTGCGGACAGCGCGTGGTGGTGGTGGATGCCGATATCGGGCTGCGCAACCTGGATCTGGTGATGGGGCTGGAAAGCCGCATCATCTACGACCTGGTGGATGTGGTGGAAGGTCGCTGTTCCCTGCAGGATGCTCTGGTGCGGGATCCCCGCCAGGAATCCCTCTACCTGTTGCCGGCAGCCCAAACCCGGGACAAGTCGGACGTAGGCGTGGACCAGATGGTAGCCATCTGCAAGAGCCTGGCCAAGGTAGCCGACTACGTGCTGGTGGACTCACCGGCCGGTATCGAACACGGCTTCAACAGCGCCGTCGCCCCGGCCGACCGGGTTTTGATCGTCACCACGTCGGATGTCAGCGCCCTGCGGGACGCCGACAAGGTGATCTACCTCCTGGAGCGGGACTGGAACAAGCCGCCTGGCCTGGTGGTGAACCGGTATAACGCCCGCCTGGCCCGGGATGGCGAGTTGCGGGATATTGACGATATTTTGGATATTCTGGCGGTGGATCTGTTGGGCGTGGTGCCCGACGACCATCGCATCATGTTGGCGACGGACCGGGGGATGCCGGTGGTCCTGGACACCAAGTTGCGGGTGAGCCAGGCCTACCGCAACATCGCCCAGCGCATCATGGGCAACAATGTGCCGCTGATGCGCTTTGACAGTGCTGGACCGCTTGCCTGGCTGATGAGGTTGATGGGCCGATGACGGGGCGCTCGTCCCGCCGGCATCCCTGGCCCGGGTGGGCGGCCTGGCGGAGTAAGCCAATCCATGGGTGAACGACAATACTGGCGTTATTTTGACTGGTCCCTATTGCTAGCGGTGTTGGCCCTGTGTGCCATTGGCGTGGCCATGATCTACAGCGCCACTTACAACACCGTGGACCTCAGCGACTACTGGTACCGGCAGGCCATCTTTGCCGGGGTGGGCCTGGTGGCCTTGCTGATCGTGGCCATGGTGGACTACCGCCACCTGGAACTGCTGGCGCCGCCGGCCTTTCTCATCTTCGTGGCCCTCCTGGTGGCCGTTCGTCTTTTCGGCGTCACCCAGGGGACCGGCTCCCAGCGCTGGATTGCTGTGGGCGGCACCCTGGTGCAACCCACCGAAGCCGGCAAGTTCCTCCTGATCGTTTTCATGGCCTGGTATCTGAGCTGGTATCATGACCAGCTACACCGGCTCCCCTATCTGTTGGGCGCCCTCTTTCTCCTCTTCGCCCCGCTGGTGTTGGTCTACCTCCAGCCCGATCTGGGTATGAGCATCACCTACGCCTTCATTGGTGGCGTGCTCATCCTGGTGGCAGGCATTCGCTTCTGGCAGCTGGGGATGATGGCCGGCGGCATGCTGGCGGCCCTGCCCTTTATGGGCAATACCTTGCAGGGCTACATGCTGGCCCGCATTTGCATCTACCTGGACGAGGACGGATTGGGCATGGTGCGACGCCTCTTCGACAACCTGCCGGAGGAGTGCATCAATCCCCAGGCGGCCCAGGCGGCCTCCTACAACGTGACCCAGGCCCTGATCGCCATCGGCTCGGGCAGCTGGCTGGGGCGGGGCTGGGCCCACGGGAGCCAGAACCAGCTGCACTTCCTGCGGGTGCGCCATACGGACTTTATTTTCAGCGTCATCGCCGAGGAGTTGGGCCTGGTAGGTGCCGTCCTGGTGTTGTTGCTGCTCTTTTTTGTCGTCTGGCGTCTGCTGCGCATCGCGGACCTGGCCCAGGATCACTTCGGCCGGTTACTGGCAGCCGGGGTGGCCTCGCTAGTCTTTTTCCAGACGGTGGTCAACGTGGGCATGAACATGGGGCTTCTCCCGGTGACAGGCCTGACCCTGCCCTTTATCAGCTACGGCGGTAGCAGTCTGATCTCCATGTTGCTGGCCATTGGCCTGGCCGAGAGCGTGGTCATGCGCCACCGCAAAATTGAGTTTCAATAGCAGGATCAAGCGACGTTGCCAAGAGCCTTACCTGATTCATCGGCGGTCTCTAGGGCATAAGGCCACATGGCGGGCATTGCTTGCTGCGCTTCTGCGGCGACATCCGATGGTGGGTTTCGGTGGGCGTGAGCTATACTTCTATTGCAACCACACCAGAGGCTCGCTGTTAGTTTGCGCCACATCACTCCAAGAGTGTGGTATTATCTCGTCTGGAGGTGTGAAATGACCACGACCATAACGATTTCTTTGGATACAGATACAGCAAGGCTTTATCGTCAGGCCCCTGCTGACCTGCAAAGAAAGGTTCAGCTGTTACTCAACATTTGGCTGCGGGAACTGATGGTATCACCGCGTCCCTTGCAGGTAATCATGGATGAAATCAGTCAAAAGGCCGAGGAGCGCGGCCTCACCTCCGAGGTTCTGGAGTCATTGTTGAATGCCGAATGAACCGCGCTTTGTTTTTGACACCAATGTTGTTATCAGCGCACTCCTGCTGAAGCACTCTGTCGCTCGTCAGGCCTTTGATAAAGCAACCCAGCAGGGAAAATTACTCATCTCGTATGCTACCATTGAAGAATTGAACGATGTTTTACATCGTAAGGGATTCGAAAAGTATGTGACCGAAGAAGAGCGGTTGGAATTCCTGGGCGCTTTTGTCAGGGACGGCATCCTGGTGGAGATCATGGAGCGCGTGGTTGCGTGTCGTGACCCTAAAGATGACAAGTTTTTGGAACTCGCTATTAACGGTGATGCAATCTGTATCGTGAGCGGTGACGAAGACCTGCTGATTTTGCATCCATTTCGTGGGATAGCCATCATGACACCTCGGCAATTTTTGGAAGAGCCGGTACAAGGCGATGGTTAACCCGGCACCGAAGTCGATAAACCCTCGTTTCCGTTTAGGGACGCCTTCTGGCTCCCAGGTCTCTGCGTTGTTTTTGCTGTTTCGGCGGATGGGTCGAAATATAGAAAGAAAAGCGAGCAGTTTTAATAGCCCCAAACAAAACACCGGGGCCAGCGCTACTCCAGGATAGCGCTGGCCCCGGTGCGTTATGCGGACAATAATCCCCTGTGTTCACCCCTCAGCTTAACTGCCAAGGCCGTTCCCGAAGAGGCCGGTCCAGAGGCTGGGATAGATGCCGATGAGAATGGTGAAGAGGGCCGCCAGGGCCACCCCTAGCTGGAGCGGGGCCCACTGTTTGCCCTGGGCGGCTGTCTCAGCGCCAGGCCGCTCGAAGTACATGGCCACGGTGACCCGCAGGTAGTAGTAGGCGGCGATGGCACTGTTCAACATGCCGATGGCCGCCAGCCACGTCCAGCCCCCGTCCACTGCTGCCTTAAAGACGAACAGCTTGCCGAAGAATCCGGCCAGGGGCGGAATGCCGCTCAGGCTGAACATGAAGATGGCCATGGCCATGGCCAGCAAGGGCCAGCGGTCGGCGATGCCGGCCGCCCGGTTCTGCAGCGCGTCGTCCTCCTCGGCCTGTTCCAGGGCAATCACGATGGCGAAGGCACCGATGTTCATGAAGGCATAGGTGAAGAGGTAGAAGAGGGCTGCATCGGCGCCGGCCGGGGTGCCGGGGGCCAGCCCCACCAGGATGTATCCGGCATGGGCGATGCTGGAGTAGGCCAGCATCCGCTTCAGGCTGGTCTGACGCAGGGCGGCCAGGTTGCCCAGGGTCATGGTGAGCACTGCCAGGATGGCCAGCGCCCAGCCCCAGCTCTCCTGCTGGCCGGGTACCGCTTCCAGCAGAAACCGGATGAAGGCGGCGAAGGCGGCAGCCTTGGTGCCCACGCTCATAAAGGCGGTGATGGGTGTGGGCGCCCCCTGGTAGACGTCGGGCGTCCACATGTGGAAGGGCACCAGCGAGACCTTGAAGCCGAAGCCAGCAATGAGCAGGGCAATCCCCGGATAGAGCAGGAAGAGGGAACCCTGGCCGCTGTTGAGCACTTCGGCGATGGCCGAGAGCTGGGTGCTGCCCGCCGCGCCGTAGACCAGCGCCGCGCCATAGGCAAAAAAGGAGCTGGCAAACGCCCCCAACAAGAAGTACTTCATGCTGGCTTCTGTGCTGCGGGGGTTCTGCTGGTGCAGACCGCTGAGGATGTAGAGGGCCAGGGACAAGATCTCCAGGGCCAGGAAGATGGCGATCAGATCCGTGGCGCTGCCCATCATCACCATGCCCGAGGCCGCCAGCAGCAACAGGGCATAGTATTCCCCCATCTGTTTGTTGACCAGGGGGATGTAGTGGACGCTCAGCAGAATGCCCAGGGCCGTGGCTACCAGCACAATCAGGCCGGTGCCCAGCGCGAAATGGTCGGTCACCGCCATGTTCTGGAAGGTGGCGGCAGGCTGATTCCAGAGCCAGGCACAGGCGGCTCCGGCCAGGATGACACCGACCAGGGCCAGCCAGGGCAACACCTGGCGCAGGGGCGACTGCTCCTCGTCGGCGAACATGTCCACCATCATGATGGCCATGGCCGTGACGACCAGGAGTAGTTCCGGGAGCAGGACGCTCCAGTTCAAGTCGGAGAGTTCCATGAGTGGCTGCATACTAACGCTCAACCTTCATGACAATGGCTGTGTTTTGGACCAGCGCCTCGACAGATGGGTTGATCTTCTCCAGGAACAGGTTGGGGAAGAGGCCGATTACGAAGAACAGGATTACCAGCGGCAATAACATGGCCACCTCGTTGGGACGGAGATCCTGCAGCCTGCCCACCTGGTTTTCCTCGTGGGTGATGGGCCCCTGGGCCACCTTGCGGAAGGCGGTCAGCAGATACCAGGCGGCCAGGATCACCCCCACACCGCCCAGCACGGCAAAGAAGGGCGTGTGTTGATACATCCCCAGGAGGATGGTGAATTCCCCCACGAAGCCATTCAGCCCGGGCAACCCCGCGCTGCTCATGGCCACCACCAGCAGGAAACCGCAGTAGATGGGCACGCTCTTCCACAGGCCGCCGAAGTCATCCAGCATGCGGGTGTGGCGTCGCTCGTAGAGCAGGCCCACCATCAAGAAGAGGGCGCCTGTGCTCAGCCCGTGGTTGACCATCTGCAGCACCGCGCCGCTGACGCCCTGGGGGTTGAAGGCCACAATGCCCAGCATGACAAAGCCCAGGTGGGCCACCGAACTGTAGGCCACCAGGGACTTGAAGTCCTTTTGCACCAGGGCCACCAGCGCGCCGTAGAGGATCCCGATCACCGCCAGGGCTGCCACCAGCGGGCCGAACTGGGCGGCTGCCTCCGGGAAAATGGGGGCTGCCAGCCGCAGGTAGCCGTAGGTGCCCATCTTCAGCAGGATGCCGGCCAGGATGATGGAGCCCGCGGTGGGGGCGTTGACGTGGGCGTCCGGCAGCCAGGTGTGGAAGGGGAAGATGGGCACTTTGATGGCAAAGGCCAGGGCAAAGGCCAGGAAAGCCCAGGTCTGGAAGGCGGGGCTGAGGGCGGCTCCTTGCAGCTCCAGGATGTTAAAGGTGCCCGTCTGGAAGTAGAGGGCCAGAATGGCCACCAACATCAGCGCCGAGCCAGCAAAGGTGTAGAGGAAGAACTTGAGGGCCGCGTAGACCCGGTCGCCGCTTCCCCAGCGCCCGATGAGAAAGTACATGGGGATCAGGCTGAATTCAAAGAAGACGAAGAAGAGAACCAGATCCAACGCCACGAAGACGCCGGTCATGGCCGTTTCCAGCAACAGCATCAGGATCAGGTAGGTGCCCACCTTCTCCTGCACGTAAAGGTTGCTGAAATAGATGGCGATGGGCATGAGGAAGGTGGTCAACAGCACCAGGAAAAGGCTGATGCCGTCTACCCCCAGATGGTAGTGCATGTTGAATTCGGGCAGCCAGGCGTAATCTTCCACAAACTGCATGCCGGCCTGGCCACCTTCCCACCCGGTCAGGAGCAGCAGGCTCACCAGAAAGGTGACCACGGTGGTCCCCAGGGCGATCTGCTTTTTGCTCCCATCATCGCCTACAAAGGCGATGGCCAGGGCGCCCAACAGGGGCAGAAAGGTAATGATGGATAACAGGTACGGGATAGAAGGTGACATCATCGAGTCTATCCTCTTGACACATGATAGGCGCGCAGGGCACCTGGCGATGGAAACCGATTCTCGTCGCGCGACATGGCTTACGCGCCGAAGACAAAGTAGGCGACCACAGCGACCACGCCCAACAGGATGCTCAGGGCGTAGGCCGGCACCACCCCGTTCTGCAGCCGCCGGATCTGCTCGCCCCAGGCCAGGCTCAGGCGTCCCACGCCATTGACCGCGCCGTCGATCCACTGCTTGTCCACCACCTGGGCGAACCAGTCGGCCAGCCTGCGCACCGGGTTGACCACCACGGCCATGTAGAATTCATCCACATACCATTTGTGCTCCACCACCGGCTGGAGAGCCGCAAACGGGGACGCCAGCCGCCGGGGCCAGGCTTCGTTGGTCTGGTAGCGGGCATAGGCCATCAAGAAGCCAAAGACGGCCACAATCACGCTCAAGGTGATGGCGATGAGCTCCAGGGTGAGCAGGGGCTCCTCGTGGTGCCCCAGGGCCGGCTCCAGCCAGCGCTCCAGGGTGAGCACAAAGGGCAGGTTCAGGACGCCGCCAAAGATGGAGAGGATGGCCAGCACCCACAGGGGCCCGGTCATCAGCGGGGGGCTCTCGTGGGCGTGGTTGTAAAGCCGCTGGTCACGCGGGGTGCCATGGAAGGGTACGAAGACGGCCCGGAAGCTGTAAAAGGCGGTCAACAAGGCTGTGAACAGCCCGATCGCATACAGCACCACATTCTGGCTCAGGGCCCCCAGCAGGATGGCATCCTTGGAGAAGAAGCCGGACATCAGCGGGATGCCGGCCAGGGCTGCCGCGCCAATCAGGAAGGTGCGGTAGGTCACAGGCATCTTTTCCCGCAGGCCACCCATCTTGCGGATGTCCAGCTCGCCATCCAGGGCGTGCATGACGCTACCCGCAGCCAGGAAGAGAAGGGCCTTAAAAAAGGCGTGGGTGACCAGGTGGAAGATGGCGGCACCGTACGCGCCCACCCCAACGCCCAGCATCATGTAGCCCAGCTGGGAGATGGTGGAATAGGCCAGGATTTTCTTCAGATCCACCTGGACCAGGGCAATGCTGGCGGCCAGCAGGGCCGTCAGGGCGCCGATCCAGGCGGCCGTGCCCGACGCGACCGGCGTCATGTGCCACAGCACGTTGGTACGGGCGATCATGTAGATGCCCGCGGTCACCATGGTGGCCGCGTGGATGAGGGCCGAGACCGGCGTGGGGCCGGCCATGGCGTCCGGCAGCCAGACGTAGAGGGGGATCTGGGCGCTCTTACCCGTGGCCCCCAGCAGCAGCAAGAGGCAGATCACCGTGGCCGTGCCTGCAGCCAGGCCATGCTCGGCCGCCTCGAAGACCTCCAGGAAGGTGAGGGAACCCAGGCTGGTCCACAGCATCAGCATGGCGATGATCATGCCGAAGTCGCCCACCCGGTTGACCAGGAAGGCCTTCTTCCCCGCATCAGCATAGTAGCCGTAGCTGTCGTCCCGCCGGTCGAACCAGAAGCCGATGAGCAGGTAGGAGGCCAGGCCCACGCCTTCCCAGCCCACGAACATGCCCAGGAAGCTGTCGCTCATGACCAGGACCAGCATGGCCAGGATGAACAAGTTCAGGTAGATGAAGAAGCGCTGGAAGCGCTCATCGTGCTCCATGTAGCTGATGGAGTAGATGTGGATCAGCGCGCCCACACCTGTCACGATCAGGGCCATGGTCACGCTCAGGGGGTCGATGAGCAGGGCCGCGGCCACATGGAAGGAACCGATGGTTATCCAGTCCCACAAGTGGACGGTGATGATCCGTTCCTCGGCGGGCAGGCCCAGCAGACCTGCCAAAAGGCCCAGGGCCACCAGAAACGAGCCGATCACCGCCCCTGACGCGATCCAGCCGATGGCCTGCCTGCTCAGCCGATGACCGATCAGCAGGTTGACCAGGAGACCGGCCGCGGGCAAGGCATACAAGAACCACGCGATGTCAAACATGAGTGCGTCCTTCGTTCATGATTCCCTGACTACGACTACAATCTGGCGTAAATGCCACGGCAGAAATTCCGGATGCCCTCTGGGCGCGCTACCTCTGGCGGAAACCATCGGCGAATTTCTGCCGGGATTTACTACCACTTCATCAAATTGATTTCATCGATGTTGGTCGTCTTGCTGTGGCGAGTGTGGGCCAGGACGATGGCCAGCCCCACGGCCACCTCCGCCGCAGCCACGGCCATGATCATAAACACGAAGATCTGGCCGTTCAGGTTGTCCCACTGGCGGCTCAACGCGATCAGGGTCAGGTTGACGCTGTTGAGCATCATTTCGACGCACATGAGGATGATGAGCGCGTTGCGTCGGAGTAGCACACCGGTGGCGCCGATCATGAAGATGACGCCGCTGAGGATCAGGTAGTAACTGGTTGGAACCACGGCTCTTCCCCTCGAATCAACAGAGATCTGGGTTTAGCGTTGCACTTCGTCCTTGGGCCGGCGGGCCAGCAGCAGGGCGCCCAACAAGGCCACCAGCAGGAGAACGGCTGCCAGTTCAAAGGGCAGGATGTAGCGGGTGAACAGGCTCATGCCCACTGCCTCGGGAATGCCGCCCTGGATGACCGTGGGGGCAGGTTCGACGCCCTGGAAGCTGGGCACCAGGGTGTAGACCATGGTGGCCACCATGATCAGGCCCAGGGTGATGCCCACAAAAGGCGTCCACGAGCGGTGGGCTGCCACCCCTTCGATCTCCTGGCTGCCGATGAGCATGATCACGAAGAGGATCAGCACCACAATGCCGCCGGCGTAGATGATAACCTGGGCCGCAGCCAGGAACTGAGCCTCCAGGGTGACGTACAGCACGGCCAGGGTGACGAAATGGGTCAACAGAAAGAGCGCGCTGTGCACAGGCTGGCGGCTGGCCACCACCCCAATGGCTGCCGCGAAGCTGAGGGCGCCCACCAGGATGAAAAAGAGCACTGGAAGGGACATAGGGCTTTACTCCGGGCGGATGATGACGTGCGGTTCGGGCGGGTTCAACAGCTGCTCCTTGGTCAGGATCAGGTCCCGCCGGCTGTAGTTGGCCATGGCAAACTCATGCCCCAGGACAATGGCCTCGGTGGGGCAGGCCTCTTCACAGTCGCCACAGAAGACACAGCGCAGCAGGTTGATCTCGTATACTTTCGCATAGCGCTCGCCGGGCGAAGTCGGGTGCTCTGGGTCATTCTCCGCTGCCTCCACGTAGATGGCGCCCGTGGGACAGGCGGCCTCACAGAGCATGCAGCCGATGCACCGCTCCAGGCCGTTTTCATACCGGCGCAGCTCATGGCGACCCCGGAAGCGAGGGTACAGGGGAGCCGCGTCCCGAGGGTATTCGATGGTCACCGGTTTCTGGCGCAGCGCCTTCAGAGAGACGCCCATCGCCTTGCCGATGTCAATTGCTCCCTTGATAAAGTCATGGATGGCCATAATCGTTCTTTTCCCCTGAAAACCGGCCAGCCTGTGGCTGCCCGGGCATCTCTGTTATTTGAACAACACCGTCAGCACCGCTGTGATGATCATGTAGGCCAGGCTCAAAGGCAGCAACTGTTTCCAGGTGAAGCGCATCAGCTGGTCATAGCGGGGCCGGCTGACACTGGCCCGCACCCAGATGAACAGGAAGAGCAGGGCGATCACCTTGGCTGCCAGGATGAACGGTCCCAAAAAGGGGAGAATTTCGCTGCCGATGCCAAAGGGCAGCTTGTAGCCCCCGAAAAAGAGGGTAGCCATGATGGTGCTGGTGGTGATCATGTTGATGTATTCGGCGATCATGAACAGGGAGAATTTCATCCCCCCATATTCCGTCTGATAGCCCGCCACCAGCTCATTTTCCGTCTCCGGCAGGTCGAAGGGGCTGCGGTTGGTCTCGGCCAGGATGCAGATGAAGAAGAGGGGGAACATGATCCACAGCCAGAGCCATTCCCACCAGGCCCGGGGGGTTTCCACCAGCTCCACCAGGCTAAACCCGCCCGCCAGGATCAGGATGCTGACCAGAAAAAGGCCCAGGGGCAGTTCGTAGGAGATCATCTGGGCCGACGAGCGCAGGGCGCCCAGCAGGGAGTAGTTGTTGTTGCTGCTCCAGCCAGCCAGGATGACGCCGTAGGTCTCCACGCCGGCAATGGCCAGGATCCAGAGGAAGCCGATCTTGACGTCGGCCACCGCTGGCACCCCCTTGGCCACCGGGATCACCGCCCAGATCACCAGGGCCGGCATCAGGGCCAGGGCCGGCGCCAGCAGATAGACCGGCTTGTCCACATGCCGGGGCACAATCTCCTCTTTGAACATGGCCTTCACCGCGTCCGCCGCCGGCTGCAGCAGGCCAAAACGGCCGGCCCGGTTGGGGCCATAGCGGACCTGAAAGCGGGCCAGCAACTTGCGCTCGAACCAGGTCAGGTACGCAGCGCCGGTCAAGAGCACGAAGGCCAGGACGATGGAGCGAAGGACCGGTAAGATGACAAGGTTCAGCCAATCCATAGCACGTTCCAATCTTACTTGTACAATCTGGCGTAAATACCACGGCAGAAATTCCGGGTGCCCTCTGGGCGCACTACCTCTGGTGGAACCTATCGGCGAATTTCTGCCGGGATTTACCTGGTTTTGACCCGGACAGTTTCCACGTCGCTGCCGTTGAGCAACGCCCCCACAGGCGCCCCGGGCAGGCTTTCCGGAATCCAGACTGTGCCCGGCTGCACCTGGGCATGGCGCACGGCCTTCAGGGTCAGCTGCCCGTGGTCGTTGCCCACCTGGACCTCTGCCCCGTCCTGGATGCCCAGCCGCTCGGCGTCGGCGGGGTTGAAGCCGGCCACCGGCCCAAAGGCCATGTTCTGCATCTGGGTGGTCAGCCGGAAGAGGGTGCCGCCATCGTAGAGGACGGTGCCCGTCACCAGGGTGAACTCGTCCCCGTCGGCTGCCGGGAGCGGAGGCTGCTGCACTTTGCGGTAGGCTGGCCGCGGGCGAACTGCCGCAGCGTCCCACTGCAAGCCCTGGTCGCCCAGCGCGTCCCAGGTGAGCCCCCCGTAGAAGGGGATGGCCTGGCTGATCTCCCGGGTGATGGCCTGCTCGTCGGCGTAGGGCCAGTTCACCCCCATGCGCACAGCCAGATGATCCAGGATCATCCAGTCGGGCGCGGCCTTGCTGTGGGGGTTCTGGACAGCCTTGGGCGCCCGCTGGACCCGGCGCTCCAGGTTGGTGAAGGTGCCGTCGCATTCGGCCCAGCTCACCGCGGGCAGGACCACGTCCGCCTTCTGGGCGGTTTCGGTGAGGAAGAGCTCCTGCACCACCAGGAAGTCCAGCTTGTCCAGGTTGGCCGCCCAGGTGGGCCGTTCGCTGGCCGGGTTGGCCCCCATGATGTAGAGGGCCTTGATGGCCTGGCCGGCGCCGTCCAGCATCTGGCGGTAGGTCAGGCCCGGGTCGGTGGGAAGCTGGCAGCCCCAGAGCCGCTCCAGGCGCTGGCGGGCCTCCGGGTCATCCAGGCTGGCGTAGCCGGGCAGCTGGTTGGGCAAGACGCCCATGTCCCGCACGCCCTGGCTGTTGGCCTCCAGGCCCACGTAGGCCAGTCGTTCGTAGTGGCCGGTGGCCATGGCCAGGTTGATCAGCCCGTTGACCACATTCTGGCCGTTGGCGCCTCGGGCCACCATGGGCCCGTAGATGATCAGGGCCTGCTTGCTCTCGGCCAGCAGGCGGGCCGCTTCCTGGACAGTGGCCGGGTCCACGCCGCACAGCTCCTGAAGCTGCTGCTCGGTCACGTCGGCCACCATCTGTTCCACCCGGGGCTTTTCACCTTCGTTGACGGCCAGGGCAGCCTTGGTCAGGCCGTTGAGCAGGGTCGCTTCGGTGCCGGGCCGGTAGCCCAGGTAGGGGCCGTTGTAGCGGGTCAGTTCGATCTTGCGGGGGTGGGCGATGATCAGGCGGGCGCCACCCCGGCGCACGGCCCGCTTCAGGTGCAGGTCCAGGATGGGCAGCTCTTCCGACGGGTCCACCCCGAAGAGGAAGATGGTATCCACCTTGGGGTCGGGGCCGTACTGGGGCTTCATCACATCGGCCAGCGCGGGCAGGCCGGTGGGCAGGGCAGCCACTTCGGCCCCGTCCCGGTGGTCGATGTTGTTGGTGCCGATGAGCTCCCGCATGAAGCGCTGGAAGAGGTAGTTGCTCTCGTTGCTCAGCTTGGCACTGCCGATGCCGCCGATGGCGTTGGGGCCGTGCCGTTCCTTGATCTCCCGCAGGCGGTCGGCCACCGTCTGGATGGCTTCTTTCCAGGAGGTGGGAACCAATTCGCCATTCTTGCGCACCAGGGGCATGGTGAGGCGTTCCTGGCTGTTGACCCAGGCGTGGGCGAAGCGCCCCTTGTCGCAGATCCACTGGTCGTTGACCTGCATGTTCTCCCGCCCCACAATGCGGCGCACGGTATGGGTCCGGCTGTCCAGGCGGATGTTGCAGCCGATGGAGCAGTGGTTGCAGACGCTGGGGGTGCGCTCGATCTCCCACGGGCGGAAGGCGAAGCGGGCCACCCGGTTGGTGAGGGCGCCCACCGGGCAGATGTCGATGATGTTGCCGCTGGTCTTGGCGTCCACTGGCTTGCCATCCTGGATGTCGATGATGGTGGCGCCGCCCCGTTCAAAGAGGCCCAACTGGGGCTTGTCCTCCCACTCCTCCAGGTAGCGGATGCAGCGCCAGCAGATCACGCAGCGCTCCTGATCCAGCACGATGGTATCGGAGATCAGGTAGTGCTTTTGCTTGTGGCGCTTGGGTTCCACCAGCTGGCTGATGCCAGGGCCGAAGCGCATGGTCTGGTCCTGGAGGGGACATTCGCCGCCCTTGTCGCAGATGGGGCAATCCAGCGGGTGGTTGAGCAGAATGAAGGCCAGGTTGGCCTCCTGGGTGGCCTTCACCTGTTCGGTGTTGGTGCGAACCACCATGCCGTCCCGAACGGGGACCGAACAGGCCGTCTGGAGCATGGGGCCCCGGGGGCCGTCGATTTCCACCAGGCACATGCGGCAACAGGCTACCGGGTCCAGCTTGGGGTGGCTGCAGAAGACCGGGATTTCGATCCGGAGTTTGGCCGCCGCGTCCACCACCAGAGTGCCGGCCGGTACGGTCACCTCCTGGCCATCAATGGTAAGGGTTACTTGTTCGGTCATAGGGGTGCATCACCTGTCGTTACACTGGCTGATCTACCACCCGGGTGCGCAGGTCCACCGGCTCGTGAGGATGGACATCGGCCACGCACCTGTGGAAGATGTTCGTGACACTCGTCGATGGATGCGTCCCTGTTTGGCGGGTACTGGCTGGCAGCCAAACGGGGACGCATCCCTTTGTTGATTAGTCTCCAACCACGTGGTCCCGCAGCAGCGGCGACTCTCCCAGCGGCTTGAGGGTGCTGTCCCGCAGCTTGCTGGGCTGTTCCACATCCGGCCGGTAGATGGGGCGGATGGGAATGGCCGGGCCGATGTTGTCCGGGTTGGTGCGGTCGATGTACTCGATGAACTCATGGCGGAACTTGGCCAGGTTGCTCTGCAGACCCCAGACCGCGGCATCCCCAAAGGGGCAGAAGCTTTTGCCTGCGATGAAGCGGGTGATGTACTCCATCAGCTCCAGGTCCTGGTCCCGGCCGCCGCCGTTCTGGATGCGCATGAGGATGCTTTCCAGCCAGCCGGTGCCTTCTCGGCATGGGGTGCATTTGCCGCAGCTCTCCTCCCGGTAGAAGGCAAGGGTGCGCAGGGCCACTTCCACCATGGACTGGCGTTCGTCGATGACGATGACCCCCGCGGAGCCCAGGAGGGATCCAGCCTCTTGCATGCTTTCGTAGTCCAGGGGAGTGTCGATCTGGTCCGCGGTGAGCAGTTTCATGGAGAGGCCGCCGGGCACGATGGCTTTGATGGGCGCGCTGTCGTCCTGGGGGCCGCCGCCGTACTTGTGGATCAGCTCGGAGAGGGGCGTGGCGTGGGGCAACTCGTAGAGGCCCGGGTACTTCACGTTGCCGCTCAGGCAGAAGATGCGCATGCCCGGGCTCTTCTCGGTGCCGAAGCTCCGGTACCACTCCACGCCGTGGCGCATGACGTGGGTCACGTTGCAGATGGACTCCACGTTGTTGACGATGGTGGGTTTGGCGTAGAGCCCTTCCACCGCCGGGAAGGGGGGCTTCATGCGGGGATGTCCCCGGTAGCCCTCCAGGCTGGTCAGGAGGGCTGTCTCCTCGCCACATTCGTATGCGCCGGCGCCCCGGTGGACCACAATTTCCAGGTTTTTGTCGGTGCCGAAGATGTTTTTACCCAGGTAGCCCTTTTCCTTGGCTTCCTGGACGGCCTCCACCAGGCGGGTGTAGGCGAAGTAGTATTCCCCCCGAATGTAGATGAAGGCCAGCTCGGCCTGGATGGCGTAGGCACTCAGGATGATGCCCTCGATGAGCTGGTGGGGGTCATACTCCATGATGATGCGATCTTTAAAGGTGCCGGGCTCCGATTCGTCGGCGTTGACCACCAGGTAGCGGGGGAAGGCCGGCGCCAGGAACCCCCACTTGACGCCGGTGGGGAAGCCGGCACCACCCCGGCCCCGGATGCCGCTGGCTTTGACCTGTTCCACCACCTCTTCCGGCTTCATCTCGGTCAGGACCCGGCGGGCCGTGGCGTAGCCTCCATCGGCCTCGTAGGTATCGATCCGGTGGCTGTTTTCCTGATCCACCCGGGCCATCAGGAAGCGGGGTTCCATGCCGCCGTGGCGGTAGGGGCCGGCGCCCTTGCCCTCCAGCTCGGGGTCTCCTTCGGGGGTCCAGCGTTCCACCGTCTGGAAGGCCTTGCCGCTCTGGATCAGGTCGAGCACCCGCTGCACATCTTCGGCCGAGTCCAGGTTTTCAAAATAGCGGATCTTGCCGGTTTTCATCTCGGTGACCATAGCCATGGGGGCCGTGCCGCAGGAGCCCAGACATTCCATGTGGTCCAGGGCGAACTTGCCGTCGGCCGTCTTCTCGCCGTGGTGGATGCCCAGCTTTTCCTCGAAGTGGTGCATGCACTGTTTGGCCCCCCGCAACATACAGGGCACGTTGGTGCACACCTCCACGTGGTAGTCTCCCACGGGCTCTTCGTGGAACATGTTGTAGAAGCCCACCACCGCGCCCACTTCGGCCGGCTCCAGGCCCAACATCTCCGCCAGCTCATTCTGGGCTTCCACCGGGCAGTAGCCAAATTCCCGCTGGATCACATACAGGGCCGGCAGGATGGCCGAACGCTGGCGCCCTTCCGGATAGAGGGCCATCCACTTTTGGATTTCTGCTCGAACAGATTCAGAGAGCATCATTGGCTTGCTTCCTCACGCTGATGGGTGCGTAGTGCGTGGCGCTAGCGATCCACTTCACCCAGCACGATGTCGATCGTCCCGATATTGGTAATCACGTCCGACAGCATCTCCCCCTTGCACATCTTGCTGATGGCGAAGAGGTTGTTGAAGCTCGGCCCACGCACATGCAGGCGATAGGGGACGGCCGAACCGTCGCTGTAAATGTAGAAGCCCAGTTCACCCTTGCTGGCTTCGATGCCGTGATAGACCATCCCCGGCGGCACCCGGAAGCCTTCGGTCATCAACTTGAAGTGATGGATCAGAGCTTCCATGCTGATGTCCAGCTCGGCGCGCGGGGGCGGCGTCACCTTGCGGTCGTCGGTGCGGTAGAGGCCGTCCGGCAGGTTGTTCAGCGCCTGCTCGATGATGCGCAGGCTCTGGCGCATCTCTTCCATGCGCACCAGATAGCGGCTGTAGCTGTCCCCTTCGTTGAAGACCGGGACTTTGAAGTCGTAATTCTCATAGCCGGAGTAGGGCATGTCCCGGCGCAGATCCCAGTCCACGCCACTGCCCCGCAGCATGGGGCCGGTCAGGCCCATGTCGATGACATCTTCTCGGCTGAGAACACCGATCCCCTCCAGCCGCTCCTGCCAGATGGGCGATTCGGTGAGCATGGCCTCGTAGTCGTCGATGTAGCCGGGCATCACCCGCAGGAAGTCCCGCAGGTGCTCGATGAACGCGGGCGGCAAGTCCTTCCAGACGCCGCCGATGCGGATGTAGCTGAGGGTCAGACGGGCGCCGCAGACCATCTCAAAGAGATCCAGGATCCGTTCTCGCTCCCGGGTGGCGTACATGAGCAGGCTCATGCCGGTGCCGGAGACGTCCAGCACGTGGGTGCCCAGCCAGAAGAGGTGGGAGGCGATGCGCTGGAGCTCGGCCATGATGACCCGGATCACCTGGGCCCGCTCGGGGATCTCCAGCCCCAGCAATTTCTCCACAGCCAGCACATAGCCCAGGTTGTTGCTCATGGACGAGAGGTAGTCCATGCGGTCGGTGTAGTAGACGAAGTCCTTGTAGCGCTTGTTCTCGCCCGTCTTTTCAAAGCCGCTGTGCAGGTAGCCCAGGTCTGGGTCTACATTGACCACCGTCTCGCCGTCCAGCTCCACCACCAGGCGTAGAACGCCGTGGGTGCTGGGGTGGTGGGGGCCCAGGTTGATGATCATGTTTTCCCGGTGCATGCCCGGCGGGACATGGGGCTTGATGCTCTCGGCCGGCAACACCTGCTTGCCCAGGGTTTCGAATTCGGGATCTTCCCAGGTGAGGGTGAAGGGCACTTCCTCGCCACCCAGGGGGATGTCCTTGCGCAGGGGGTGGTAGGGCCAGTGCTCGGGCATGAGGATGCGGCGCAGGTCGGGGTGGCCGGTGAAGCGGATGCCCATCAGGTCATAGACCTCCCGCTCCGGCCAGTTGGCCCCCTGGTAGACGGCCGTCAGGCTGGGCACGGCTGCGTTTTCGTCATCCCCCGGCACAGGGCAGATGACCATCAGGTGCTGCTTGCGCCGGTAGGAGCGGAACTGGTAGACGGTGTGGAAACGTTCCTCGCCCTGGGGAATGGGCAGTTTGAGCCGGTCCACGGCAGTGACGTCGATGAGGGCTTCGTAGGCCAGCTGGGGATCCGTTTTCAGGAATTGGGCCAGCTCCACCAGCCTGTCGGCGGTGACGTAGACCATCTGCTGGCCCCGGTGTTGGCCGGCGGCCAGGATGGCGTCGCCGAAGCGCTCGACGATGCGCCGGGTGTCCTCCGTCTCCCCGGTGGGCAGGGGAGCCAGGGCCGGGATAGACGGGTCGTTGAGGCCGGGGAGCGTTTCATAGGGTCGGTGAATCGGAGAGACGTTCAGCATGGGTTTCTCCAGACAGATGGTGTGCGATACCGGGGAGACCAGGCTTCGGCTAGGCGGCCTCTTTTTGCCGCAGGGATTCCAGGGATTCGATCTCCTCTGGGCCGACCATGGCCCGGGCGATTTCCGCCCGCCGATACTTGGCAAAGGTCTCCCGTCCTTGTTTTTCCCGCAGCTTGTCCAGGCCATAGAGCAGGGCTTCGGGCCTGGGTGGGCAGCCGGGGATGTAGACGTCCACCGGGATCAGCTTGTCCACGCCCTGGATGATGGCGTAGTTGTTGAAGGGGCCGCCGGCGCTGGCGCAGATGCCCATGGCGATCACCCATTTGGGCTCCAACATCTGGTCGTAGATCCGCTTGACCACCGGCGCCATCTTGTTGCTCACCCGGCCGGAGACGATCATGAGGTCGGCCTGGCGGGGGCTGGCCCGGAAGAGCTCTGAGCCATAGCGGGCGATATCGAAGCGCGCGGTGCTGGTGGCGATCATCTCCATGGCACAGCAGGCCAGGCCAAACAGGAGGGGCCAGGTGCTGTTCTGTCGGCCCCAGTTGACCAGGCTTTCTAGCCTGGCGGTGAGAATCCCTTCTGGCAATTTTTCTTCAAGGCCCATGGTGAAATTTCCCTCGTCTTGACTTGACGTCATCTTGACTTTTACGTCTTGATGTTGCGCTCTACTTGATGTTGCGCTCTACATGCTGCGCCTGTTGTCGACGGCGTAACCTCGACTGGATGGCACAGCTGGACTTGGGCTTGTCCCCTTTGGTTTGTCCTTGTTGCTTGTTCCCGGCCATCGGGCCGCGATGGCGGATGGCAACGGGCGGGGGTCAACCATTAACCCTATCGAATTCAGACATCCCTGTCAATGTTGGCATGCCTGTCAACGTTGGATGGTGAGATAACAGCTTCCGGGAGGGGGCAGCCGAGCCGAGCCACGCTGATCGTCCCGCCCTCCTCCCGGAAGCCAGTCTGTTTTCATGCTGGGCGGGCCTCCGTGGTACCCGGGGCACCGGGCCCGTCCCTCTCTGTCGCCGTCTGTCACCCTGGCGCTTCAACGGACCGTAGCCCGTTGCTTGCGCCTCTGCCCGGCGCTGGCTGTCATTTCTGCCCCCAGTCCAGCGCACCTTTCTTCCACTCGTAGATCAGGCCGACGATCAAAACGAGCAGGAAGAAGCCCATGGGCAGCAGGGCCAGGGCGGCAGAGTAGGTGTCCCGGAGATCCCGGATGATGGCGGCCCAGGGGTAGAGGAAAATGACTTCGATGTCAAACAGGATGAAGAGCATGGCCACCAGGTAATACTTAACCGGGAAGCGCCGTCGGGCATCGGCAAAGGGAATGATGCCGGACTCGTAGGGTTCCAGCTTCTGCTTGTTGTCCCGGCGGGGGCCCAGCAGGCTGGGCAGGATGATGGTAATGGCCGATAGAACGCTGGCGACGATCAGGAAGATGAGTAAGGGCAGATAGTCAGTTGCCACGGCTGTCTATATCTCCTTGGGATCTCCTTGGGTCCGGTGTATGGCTTTGGCGTATGGCTTCAGCGCCCAAACGCCTATCCTGTTGCCGGTTGAAGACATGACAAAAGATAGACTCAACACCTGGGTGTTGAGTCGTCAGACAGGGGCACAGCCCGGCTGAGCGGGCACCGGTATAGCCTGGTGTAGAGGCCACACCAGAGATTCAGCAGATACCCTCTGGGAGGCACCCTCAATGAGTTGCGTTTCTGCCGGGCTTGGCAGGCGCCCCTGGTAACAGCGGCAGGCTTCATGGATCTGGCACCATGGATTTCACCATGGATTTGGCGCCGGTTTGGCGCAGCCGAATCATACTGTGCCCTGTGTGTCGTACCGCCGTGTAATTCGCAGCCAAACTAATTGTTAATTCTATCACGAGCGTATGGGCGTGTCAACATTTGGCGGCTGCGCCAAATCAATGGGGCGTTTCCTGGACCCGGCGCATTGGTAGTTGCTGGGGGGCGGGCAAGTCGGGCCATGCAGGGCGTGTGCGCCCGGTGGCTTTATGCTTTTTGCTCTGGCTTTGTAAAGCATGCTACAATCTCAGCTGCTGTCCTCCTGCTCTGTTCTGATGATGCTGTTGGCCTGGGTTGCAGGCATAAGCCGATTTCCCGCCGGGCAAATTTTCCGATAACCTTGTGGGTATGCTACCATACGTCGGTGTTTGTTACGTTCTACACAAACGCAGCGGGCTCTGTCCCGTGGCCCGCCCTTTATCGCGACCTGGATTTATCGCGACCTGAATCTTGGACCGGGTGATTACACAGGTTGATGATCCTTCTCTACCAGTCTCTACCAGTTGGCGAGGAGTAACCCCGCATGTTGCAACAATATGCCTTTGTTCTAATTTTGAGCGTGCTGGCCTTTTTGTTGCCCACCATCACCATTATCCTGGGCATGATTTTGGGGCCCAGGCGCCCGGATCCGGTTAAGGTGGACATCTATGAGAGCGGTATGGAGACGGTGGGGGATACCTGGGTGCAGTTCCGGGCCCAGTATTACCTGATCGGCCTGATCTTCCTGATCTTCGATGTGGAAGTCATCTTCCTCTTCCCCATCGCCGTGGCCTACCAGCGGCTGTCGTTCTTTGGGGTGGTGGCTACCATCACTTTTGTGGTCATCCTGCTGTTGGGCCTGTTCCTGGAATGGCGCAAGGGCGCCTTGGAATGGCAGTAGTTTGGAATGGCAGTAATGCAGTAGTAAATGCAGTAGTTTGGATGGCGGTAGTAAGAGTAAATCCTGGGGGATGCTGCCCTGGTTCCTGGAAACCGTCTGTGCTCCTTGAAGCACCCAAAAGGCTGAGGTGGAGGTTTTGATGCAGCTGTGGAGTGAGACCCTATCAAACTGGCTGGCGGGCCTGGGTTTGCCCGAGCCTGTCGCCCTGACCGTCGCCTATCTGGTGGGCGCGCTGGTCCTGGCCACCTTTGCGCCACTGCTGGCCCTGATCCTGATCTGGATCACCCGCAAGGTGATCAGCCGCCTCCAGGACCGGATTGGCCCCAATCGGGTGGGCAAATATGGCCTGCTGCAGACGGTGGCCGATGCCCTGAAGTTGCTGTCCAAAGAGGACATCCGGCCGGCCAATGCGGATCCCATTTCGTACAACCTGGCCCCCATCCTCTCGGTCTTTGGGGTCATCATGTCCCTGGCGGTGGTCGCCTTTGCCCCGGGCCTCATCGGCGCAGACCTGAATGTGGGCGTGCTCTACCTGGTGGCCCTGGGTTCCATTGGTATCATGGCCGCGCTGATGGCCGGTTGGGGCAGCAGCAATAAGTATGCGCTGCTGGCAGGTTTCCGGGTGGTGGCCCAGCTCCTGAGCTACGAAATCCCCATGGTGCTGTCCATGCTGGCGCCGGTGTTGTTGGCGGGTACCATGCGCCTGGGGGGGATCTCGGAAGCCCAGGCGCTGCGCATCTTCGGTTTCAACATCGGCCTGGGCTGGTTCGTCTTCATCATGCCTGCCGCCTTCCTGATCTTCTTCATCAGCGCCCTGGCGGAAGGAGAACAGACGCCCTTTGACCTGCTGGAGGCGGAGTCGGAGCTGATCGCCGGCTTCCACATCGAGTACTCCGGCATGAAGTTCGCCATGTTCTTCCTGGCCCAGTTCCTGAACAGTTTCTTCCTGGGCGCCATCGCCGTCATGCTCTTCCTGGGTGGCTGGCAGGGCCCCCTGGTGGACCAGATTCCGCTGCTGGGGCTGGTCTATTTCCTGGCCAAAACGTTCGCCGTCTATGTGGTGGTCCAGTGGATCAAGGGGACGTTCCCCCGGGTTCGCATCGATCAGATGATGGCCTTTGCCTGGAAGGTCCTGGTGCCCCAGGTGCTGGCCCTGATCCTCTGGCAGATGCTGGTGATGAAGCTGCCGGCGCCCACCTGGGTCCAATATGGGCTGATCCTGGTGGGGAATCTGGCGGTGATCGGAGTGGTCGTCCGGATCCTGGGCCGCTACTTCCAGCAGGAGCAGGTGCGCAGCAAGCGGGCCTTCGAACCCCGCTCCCTCATCGGCACCATGCAGCCGGCCCCTTCATCAGGGGATTGAGGCGTCCGGGCGCATCCATCTGTCTGGTGTGTATTCGACCCATGACCTTTGTTTTCGACGATTCCTGGTTTGCGAGTCTGTAGCGAAGGGGCAAGATTTATGCCAGCCATTCTTGACCATCTGCCCACTGTGCAACAGGTGATCTTCATCCTGATTGGCCTCTTCACTGCCGTCAGCGCCCTGCTGGTGGTGGTGGCGCCGAACCTGTTCCACAATGCCCTGGCCCTGGTGGCCACCTTTTTCGGCGTCACCGGCCTGTATGTCCTGCTGGAGGCGGAATTCCTGGCCGTCAGCCAGGTCCTGATCTACGTGGGGGCCATTTCCACGCTGATCACCTTCGCCATCATGTTGACCCGGGGCATGATGTACGGGAGGACATCGCCCACCAACCAGCAGCGGTTGGCCGCAGCCATCATGGCTGTCCTCTTCTTCCTGGTGTTGGCGGGGTTGCTGGTGCATGTGCCCTGGCCGGTGGTGGGCGCCGAACTGAAGGCGGGCGAGGCCATCATCGCCGATCTGGGTGAGCTCTTTGTCACCACCTATCTCATCCCGTTCGAATTGATGGCCCTGCTGCTGTTGGTCGCCCTGGCCGGCGCGCTGATGCTGGCCCGAGATCGCTGATGGGGTGTTGACCGGCGTTGATGAGATTGCCGTTGAAACTGTCGATGGAGGAGGCGTAGGGGTTTCATGGTTCCACTGAACTGGTACTTAATTCTGAGCGCGTTTGTCTTTTCCTGCGGCCTGTATGCCGCCCTGGCCCGGCGCAACGCCATTGCCGCCCTGATGGGTATTGAGCTGATGCTGAACGCGGTCAATATCAATCTGGTGGCCTTCTGGCGCTATGGCAATGCCGTGGAGGCCCTGGCCGGCCAGGTGTTCGCCATCTTCGTCATCGCGGTGGCGGCCGCCGAGGTGGCCGTGGGGCTGGCGCTGATCATCTCGGTCTATCGCCTGCGCCGGACGGTCAACCTGGACGAGCTGGACACGCTGCGGGGCTAACCCCTCCGCCGGCGCTGGTCCGTTCGGGATACCCGGTGAAAGACGGGCCTGCTCCATGGAAGTCGGGGACGGTCTGGCCGCCTTGATGCCTTGACGGGAGGCCTCGAGTGAGGGCCAGGCAGAGGAGTGTGCCACATCCATGCCGAAGCAGATGTTGACCGGCACCCTGGATGAACAGTGCGAGTTTCTCTACCGGGTGGCCCAGGAGAAGATGGCCCAGGGAAACTACACGGGTGCTGTCCACGCACTGAAGGAAATTGTCAAATACGCACCGGACTACCGGGATGCCCAGGCCCTGTTGGCCGAGGCCAGGCAGCGCAAAGCGGCCCAGTCGGCCCTCCTCTGGTGGGGGCTGGCAGGCGGGGCCCTCTTCATCGGGGTAGGCACGGTGTTGCAGGTGAGCAATGATCTGATCTTTCTGCTGTTGGCACTGGTGGGTGCCCTGGTCGGCTACGGAGTCGGCACTTTTTTTGTGCGGTTACGGGTTCGTTGAACGCAGGCCCCAGTCGCCCACGAGTCAATTTAATCTGGCCATAAAAGCGAGGATGATCTAATGGAGGGATTTCTCAACTTAGCCTGGTTTGTGCCGATACCGCCCTTTCTGGCCTTTGTCGCCATTATCCTGTTCCTGAACCGGAACAAGGAGGTGAGCGCCCTGACGGCCATCGGTGGGGTGGCGCTCAGCTTTCTCTTGAGCTGGCCCATTGCCTTTGCCGCCTTCACCACCGATCACTTCGGCGCGCATCCGGTGGAAGGCCAGCTCTTCAGCATCCCCACCGGTGCCAGCCGGCTTTGGGTGGGCTATCAGGTGGACCCGGCCAATGCCCTGATGTTGTTCATGTCCTCTTTCCTGCTGTTGATGATCTTCATCTACTCCAGGGGCTACATGACCTTCCCGGGGCATCTGAATCCGGCCATGTATCCGGTCTCCTATGAGCAGGGCAAGGATCCCCGCTACAGCCGCTTCATGGCCTACATCAGCCTCTTCGCCACCGGTATGTTGGGCCTGGTGGTCTCCAACTCCCTGCTGACCTTCTTCATCTTCTGGGAGATCATGGGGCTCTGTAGCTACCTGCTCATCGGCTTCTGGTACGAAAAGCCCTCAGCCCAGGCCGCCTCGCTCAAGGCGTTTGTCACCACCCGGGTGGGCGATGTCATCATGCTCATCGGCATGATGTTCCTGTACGTGCACAGCGAGCCCAGCAGCCTCCTGTTCGCCGATATTCTGAACCCGGAGAACCTGCACCACCTGGCCGAGATGACGGTCACCGTGCCCCTGGTCAATGTGACCGTGCCCTGGGTGGCGCTGATTGCCTTCCTCATCTTCTTCGGCACTGTGGGCAAGAGCGCCCAGTTCCCCCTCCATGTCTGGTTGCCGGACGCCATGGAAGGCCCCACCCCGGTCAGCGCCATGATCCATGCGGCCACCATGGTCTCCGCCGGTGTCTTCTTGCTGGTCCGCATGTTCCCCCTCTACTACGTGGCGGGGGAGGCAGCGCCGGGCGTCTTAAACTTTGTGGCGTTTATCGGCGCCTTCACCGCCCTCTTTGCCTCCACCATCGCTGTGGCCCAGTGGGACATCAAGCGGGTGCTGGCCTACTCCACCATCAGCCAGTTGGGCTACATGGTGGCGGCCATCGGCATCGGCGCCTACGTGGCGGCCCTCTTCCACCTGATTACCCACGCCTTTTTTAAGGCGTTGCTCTTCCTGGGCTCCGGCAGCGTGATCCACGGGGTGGAGCATGGCCACCACCATGTCCATGAGCACGGCGGCCATGGGCACGGCGAGGAACACGGCCACGAGGTTCATCCTATCCAGCGGCCGGATGGCGTCCTGGATCCCCAGGATCCCCAGGACATGCGCAACATGGGTGGTCTCCTGAATCGGATGCCCCGAACGGCCTGGACCTTTATCATCGGTGGCCTGGCCCTGAGTGGCTTCCCCCTGGTGACTGCCGGCTTCTGGTCCAAGGATGAGATCCTGGCCAGTGCCTGGTATGGTCAGCACTACGGCGTCTTCTGGACGCTGGCCATCGCGGCCTTCCTGACTGCTTTCTACACCGCCCGCCAGATTGGCCTGACCTTCCTGGGCGAACCTCGCACGGAGATGGCCTCCCATGCGCCGGAGAGCGTGCCCAGCATGACCTGGCCCCTGATTCTGATTTCGCCCTTTGCCATCGGCCTGGGCTGGTTTGGCATTCCGGCCTCCTTCCCCGGCCTGGGCGCGCTGGTGCCCAACTGGCTGGAGCACTTCCTGGAGCCCTTTATCGAATACATGGAAGTTCACGTGCCCCATCCGGGCTTCGACATCGTGCCCCTGGGCGTCTCTTTGCTGGTGGCCCTGGGCGGCCTGGCTGTGGGCTTCGCCGTCTACGGTCGTGGGTTGGGTGCCGAACAGATCGATCCCCTGCGGAAGTTGCTGGGACCCATCTGGGTTCTCTTCCATCGCAAGTATTATGTGGATGAGTTCTACCAGTACACAGTGATCGCCTTTGCCCGTGGGCTCTCCCGCTTCCTCTACTGGGTGGACGACGTGTGGGTCATCGATCCCATCGTCGATGCCATCGGCCGCCTGGCCGTCCGGTTCGCCCAGGTCTGTGCGGCGGTGGACCGCTTTGTGGTGGACGGCATTGTCAACGGCGCCGGCTGGCTGACGGACTGGTCCGGCCGGGCCCTGCGCAACGTCCAGGACGGCCATGTCCAGGCCTATCTGCTGCTGGCAGCGGCCACGGTGACCATCTGGCTCCTGCTCAAGGCGCTGCCGGTCATCCTGACGCTGGTCTAACCTGTAGGGTATATCCATAGCCTGCATTGATTTGATTATTGACTGTTTGATTTCCAAGCCAGGTGTCTGCGGAGGAAATATCCATGGAATTTCTTGATCAGTGGGTGTTGCCAATTATCCTGTTCTGGCCGGTGGTGGCCGCTGTGGTGGCGCTCCTTATGGACGATGAGCGGAGCATCAAGTGGTGGTCCGTGATCGCCAGCCTGCTGCCCCTGGGGTTGAGCACCTATATGCTGCTCACCTATGACTTCCAGGCAGGGGGCATGCAATTTGAGGTGAATGTGCCCTGGATCGAAGCGCTCAACTCCAGCTTCCATCTGGGGGTGGATGGGCTGAGTGTTCCCCTGGTCTTCCTGACGGCCCTGCTCTCCACCCTGAGCATCTACTATAGTGCAGGCACCATTCGCCACCGGGTCAAGGAATACTTTGTCATGTTCCATCTCCTGGAGATGAGCATGCTGGGTGTCTTCCTGGCCCTGGACTACGTGCTCTTCTATGTCTTCTGGGAGATCAGCCTGGTGCCCATGTATCTGCTCATCGGCATCTGGGGCGGCCCGAACCGGAACTACGCGGCCATCAAGTTCTTCATCTACACCCTGGTAGGTTCGGTGGCCATGCTGCTGGCCATCCTGGGCACCTACTTCGCCACCGGCACCTTCGACATTCTGGGGGCAGCGGCAGCCAAGCCCTTCATGGATCTGCCGGGCGATAAGGCGCTCCTCTTCACCAGCCTGGCCTTCTGGGGCTTCTTCCTGGGCTTCGCCTTTAAGGTGCCCAGCTTCCCCTTCCACACCTGGCTGCCCGACGCCCATACCGAGGCGCCCACCGCCGGGAGCGTCATCCTGGCCGGCGTCCTGCTGAAGTTGGGCGCCTACGGCTTCCTGCGCATCGTGCTGCCCACCTACCCCACGGCCAGCCAGTACTGGTCCCTCTGGGTGGTGGCCCTGGGCGCCATCGCCATCGTCTACGGCGCCTTCGTCTGTGTCGCCCAAACTGACTTCAAGCGCCTCATCGCCTATAGCTCGGTGAGCCACATGGGCTACGTGATGCTGGGCATCGGCGCGGCGGCCAACGTGTTGACGCCGGAGGGCGCGGCCCGGGCTGCCGAGGCCTTCGGCCTGAGCACCGAAGCGGTGGCGGATAGCGCGGCCATGGCCATCAACGGCGCCACGTTGCAGATGTTCAACCACGGCATCATTACCGGCGCCCTCTTCCTTTTGGTGGGCGTCATCTACGAACGGGCCCACACCCGGGAACTGGCCCGCTTCGGTGGCCTCAGCTCCAAGACACCCTGGTACTACGGCATGATGATGGTGGCCGGCTTCGCCAGCCTGGGGCTGCCCGGCCTGGCCGGCTTCTGGGCCGAATTTTTCACCTTCCGGGGCGCTTTTGCCCTGGTGCCGTACTGGGCTGCCTTCGGCACCATCGGTATCGTCATGACCGCGGTCTACATCCTTTGGCGCATCATCCAGAACGTCTTCCTGGGTGAATACGACCCGAACAAGCTGCACCACTGGACCACGGTCGACGGGGTGGAGACCGACGGGCCAACCGACATGGTGGGCTTCGAGAAGCTGACCCTGTGGCCCTTGATCATCGGCATGTTCCTCCTGGGCGTCTATCCGCCGCTCATTCTGAACTATTTCAACCGCTCCGCCGTCGAGCTGTTGCAGTTCGTCCAGGGCTTACTCTAGTAAATCCCGGCAGAAATTCGCCGCGGGCTCTACAAGAGTCGTACCGTCGAATTTCTGCCGTGGCATTTACGCCAGACTGTACTAGGTAAAGGGGGCAACCTTGAACGATATCGGATTCGGTTCTCTGGGCTCCATCCTGCCCGAGATCATCCTGCTGATCGGCGGCCTGCTGATCCTGCTGTTGGACATGGCCCAACAGGATACCCGCGACTCCGGGCGGGGCTACATGGCCATTTCCATCATCTTCCTGGTCGGTGCGCTGGTGGGGGTGCTCCTGGAGCGCAACGCGGAGCCCCAGACCGCCCTGGCCATGGTGGAAATCGATCCCTTTGCCATGTTCCTCAAAATTACCATCCTCACGGCCATGACCCTGGTGGCGGTGGCGGGCGGCAGTTACATGAACAAGCGGGCCCTAGGACGAGGAGAATTTTGGTCCCTCTTCCTCTTCGTCACCCTGGCCATGAGCATGGCGGTGGGGGCCAACAACCTGCTGCTCCTCTTCCTCTCCATTGAGTTCCTCTCCATCACCAGCTACATCCTGGTGGGGTTCCTGCGGGAGGATACCCGGAGTACGGAAGCGGGTGTGAAGTATTTCCTGTACGGTTCAGTTGCATCCTCGGTGATGCTTTACGGCATGAGCCTCCTCTATGGCGCAACAGGTTCCCTCCAGCTGGCGGAGATCGGCCAGGCCTTCCTGGACAACCCGGACCTGGCGCCAGTGGTCATGCCGGCCACGGTGTTGGCCCTGGTGGGGCTGGGCTTCAAGGCCAGCCTGGCGCCCTTCTACCAGTGGGCGCCAGATACCTACGAAGGCGCTCCCACACCCATCACCGCCTATCTCTCCACCGCATCCAAGGCGGTGGGGCTGGCCGTCATTGCCCGCATCTTCCTGGTGGCCCTGGGCGCCTACCGGGTGGAGTGGGTCCCGGTTCTGGCCGGCCTGAGCATCCTCACCATGACCCTGGGCAACCTGGTAGCCCTGCGCCAGACCAATGTCAAGCGCATGCTGGCCTACAGCTCTGTGGCCCAGGCGGGCTACATTCTCATGGGGCTGGTCGCTGTGGTCTCCAGCGCCCAGGCTGATGTGACGGCCCTGTCCATCAACGGCCTGAATGGCCTGCTCATCTACCTCTTCGCCTACCTGTTCACCAACGTCGGCGCCTTCATGGTGGTGCAGGCGGTGGAGGAATTTGCCGGCAGCACCGATATCCAGGCTTTCGACAACCTGGCCCGCCGGGCGCCGGGGCTGGCCTGGGCCATGTTCATCTTCTTGCTGAGCCTGACGGGCATTCCCCTGACGGGCGGCTTTATCGGCAAGTTCTACGTCTTCGGCGCTGCCATCCAACATCAATACTTCTGGCTGGCGGCCATCGGCCTGGTCAACGCCGGTGTGGCGGCCTTCTACTACCTGAACGTGGTGCGTGCCATGTTCTTCGCCGCGGAGCCAGAGACTGCGCCGACTCCCATGCCCGTGGCCATTTCCGTGCAGATCATCCTGTTGATCTGTGTGGGAGCTACCTTGTGGATAGGCATTTATCCGCCAGACATCATCAACTGGGCCAACAATGCTTCCCAGTATCTGTTGACCATTCCTTTTTGAGCACGCTGATCCTCCCAGGCCTGTCACGTCAAGGGGTGGAACTTTCTCCATCCCTTGACGTTTCTTTCAAATTGTGGGGTCACGTTTGTTGCAGATGGGCAAAGGTCCGGCCTCCTTCGCCGGGATGAAGAACCTTCGTGTGAGCTGGCGCTACATCCTGGCCGCCCTCTTGCTGGTGGTGCTGATGGCCGTCAGCGGGCTGCCATCCTGGGTGTGGGCGCAGGCGTCTGCTGTGCCCACACGCAATGTGGCCATCAGCGTGGCGGTAGCACCCGGCCAGCCTAACGTGGTCCTGGCCGGGACCCTCAACGCCCCTGAGTCCGTCAACGTCTTCCGGAGCACCGACGGCGCTGTGGGCTGGGTGGGGCTCACCAACGGCCTGCGTCCCAACATCAGCGCGGCCGGGATCGCCTTCGACCCACAAAACCCCAACCTGATCCTGATCGGCGATGGCGGCTTCGGCTACATGTTTCGCAGCCAGGACGGCGGCACCACCTGGGAAGAGCTGGCCGGCTTTCGAGAACTCCTGAGCGAAAATAGCGCTGTGGGCGAACTCTACGCCGCGGTGCAGGATGGCGTCACCGTCTTCTTCGCCTGTACCCGCTTCGATGGCGTCCTGCGCAGCCCCAACGCCGGCAACATCTGGCAAAAGCTGGACGCCGGGCTGGAAGGGGAAGCCCGGCGGGTGCGGGAGGTGGCCCTCTACGGCAACGACCTCTACGCCGGCACCCACGCCGGCCTCTACCGCCTGCGGGCCAGCGCCTCCGTGTGGGAACCGGTCCCCGGCATCCCCGCCGGCAACATCGTCTTCAGCCTGCTCACCGACGGCGACACCCTATACGCCGGAACAGGCATCGGCCTCTTCCGCAGCCCGGACGGCAACACGTGGGAACAGGTGCCCAACTTTCCCAGCACCATCGTCTACGACATGGCCAGCACCGGCCGACTTCTGGTGGCGGCCACCGAGAACGGCCTCTGGACCGGAGCGGGGGATAGCTGGCAACAGGCCACCATCAACGGAGTGCCTTACGGCGGCGTCGCCTACGCCATCGCCAACATTCCCCAGGCCCCCCGCACCCTCTACGCGGCTACGGCCACCGACTGGATCTTGCGCAGCGACGACGAAGGGGTGACCTTCTACCTGCCTGCCAACATGCCACCGCTGGATGTCCAGGCCGCGCTGGCCACCGCCACCCCCACCTTTACGCCGTCGCCCACGCCCACGGACACCCCAACGCCCACCGCGACGGCCACGGAGACGCCCACGCCCACCCCCACCTTCACGCCGTCCCCGACCCCCACGGAGACGCCGCTGCCGACCGATACGCCCACGGCCACCGAGGCCCCTCTGGACGTGCCCCCGACCCCGTCCATCGAATCCTCTGCCCCCCTGACGGGGACAGGCATCCTGACCATCCCGGTGCCCCTGACGGCGACCGCTCCCATCAGCATCCCCCTGCCGCTGCCTGGGGAATCGCCTGCCGCACCCGAGTCGACGCCGGCCCAGGTGGCGCCCGGTCAGGCCATTACCGAAGGGGTGACATTGCCGGAGGTCCCGCTGCCCACGCCCACCGCAGCGCCCCAGGAGGCGTCGACCGCCTCGCCCACGGCGACGGACACCCCCTCCCCGGTGCCCACTGCCACGCCCACCGCGACGGCCACGGAGACGCCCACTGTGACGCCCACGGCGACACCTACCGTGACGCCCACGGCCACGCCGACCCGGGTGCCCATCGACGTGGTGGCCACCATCTACGCCAGCCTGCCACCGGTTTTTGTCGGGGCCGGCCTGCTGCTGGCCCTGGTCGTCCTTGCCGCCGGCTTTTCCATCATCCGCGGACCCCGCGATATCTGAGCGATTTCTAACGCCGGCCCTGACGTTTGAAGTGGGGAGATTGAAGTGGGAAGATTGAAGTGGGGAGATGCCACCCATGAAGCTGGAAGCGCATCCTGAAAGTTCACCCACAGCCCAGCGGGCTACCATGACCCTGGCCCAATTGCTGGCCCATCTGCCGGACGCGCAGCTCCATGTCCCGGCGGATGCCGCCACCGTGCGCATCCAGGCGGTGACCCACGACAGCCGAGCTGTGGAACCAGGTACCCTCTTTGTGGCTGTGCGGGGCGAAACTCTGGATGGCCATCGCTTCCTGCCCGATGCCTGCGCGCGGGGGGCCGTGGCCGGGCTGGGTACCCGTTCTCCCGCAGAGCTGCAGGCCGAAGGGGTTGACCTGCCTGCGGACTTTCCCTATGTCCAGGTAGCCAACAGCCGAGAAGCCCTGGCCACCTGCGCCGCCGTCCTCCATGACTTCCCCAGTCGTCGCCTGACGGTGATCGGCGTTACCGGCACCGACGGCAAGACCACGACCTGTACCCTGCTGGAGAGTATCCTCCGCGCGGCCACCCGCGAGGAGGGCGATCCCGCGGGCCGGGTCGGCGTCATCACCACCGTGGCGGCCCGTATCCGGGGTCAAGAAAGCGACACCGGCCTCCACGTGACCACGCCGGACGCGCCTGCGGTGCAGCACTACCTGGCCCAGATGGTCCAGGCTGGCTGCCGTTACGCGGTGGTGGAGAGCACCAGCCATGGGCTGGATCAGGGACGGGTCAGCGCGGTGGACTTCGACGTGGCGGCCGTGACCAACATCACCCACGAGCATCTGGACTATCACCGGACCCGAGAGGCCTACGTCCAGGCCAAGGCCCGTCTGTTTCGTTTTCTCTACCTCTCACCGCCCAAGCCCGGGGTTCCCCGTTGCGCGGTCCTGAACGCGGATGACCCCGGCAGCTTTGCCGCGCTGCAGTCGGTCCTGGCCATGGAAGCGGAACGGCGTGGCTTTACGGTGCCGGTGCGCACCTATGGCCTGGCCGGGCAGGGTAGTGGCCACCCAGACGTGACGGCCGCGGACCTCCAGGTGGAGCCGGCCCAAACCCGTTTCCAGTTACACTGGTGGGGCGGCGCCTTTCCGGTGGAAACCCGACTCATCGGCGAATTCAACGTCTACAACATCCTCTGTGCCGCCACCGTGGCGTTGGCCCTGGAGGTGCCGGTCCCGGCCATCCAGGCCGGCATTGCCGAGCTTTCCGGCGTCACCGGGCGGATGGAGCGCATCGATCGGGGACAACCCTTCCTGGCCATCGTGGACTTTGCTCATTCGCCCGCCAGCCTGGAGCGTGCCCTGCGGGTGCTTCGCCAGCTCCTGGAACAGCGCGCCAGCGGGGCCCCGGCTGGTCGCCTGATCGCCGTCTTCGGCAGCGCCGGCCTCCGGGATCGGGAGAAGCGACGGCTGATGGGGCAGGTGAGTGGCCGCCTGGCCGACTTCACCGTCATCACCGCGGAGGATCCCCGCACCGAGGACCTGGATGCCATCAACCGGGCCATTGCCGAAGGGGTGCGGGAGTACGCCCCGGAGACTGCCTTTGCCATCGTGCCAGACCGGGCGGAAGCCATCCAGTTTGCCGTGGACATGGCCCGGCCTGGGGATATCGTGGCCGCCTTCGGCAAGGGGCATGAGCGCAGCATGTGTTTTGGTACCACCGAGTATCCGTGGAGTGATCAGGAGGCCATGGCCGCCGCCCTGGAACGGGCCATGGGCCGCCGCCCGGCAGGGTGACCTGGGCGCTGTCCATCCATCCGTCCGGGGGCAATCAGGATGGGCGAATCATGATTGCCCCTACATCTTCCAACGGCAAATTTGAGGAGGGATCCGAAGAGGGCGGCCCGCCGTTGACGGCTTCTCCCTCTGGGTATGGGATGGCTGGAAAGGGCTCCGTTCCCCAGGTGTAGATAGTGCTTGTGTCCTGCGGGAAGATGTTGTATGATTGACGCCAGTTGTCAAACACCTTCCTATGGCGGAGTACGTATCCCAGGCTGGATCTCACCGCAGCCAACAGAGATCGCACTCCCGGATGCCTGATTCTCATGTCATGGTTCTCATCAGCCGTGTAACGCGGCTTTTATCATCAGCTATCAACCCACCTCAAAGGAGACTGGACATGCAGGCGAAACCAAAGATTCTTCGGATCTTAGTTGTCGCACTCATTGTCAGTCTGGTATTGGGCGCCTGCGGCGGGGGAAATACGGGTAAGACGTGGTTCAACCTACCGTCGATACCGGTACGGGTCCAGAGCAATGGTGTAGCCAGTGTCTTTGGCTTCAACATTGGCCCGGTGCTCCAGCCATCGCTGATCCAACAGTTGCAGTCGGCCAATGTCCAGAAGCTTGAAATCCGCATCGGCTACAACGGCATCCATGTCTACGCCAACGGCCGGGATCTGCCCTATATCAGCTGGGACCAGGAATCGGTCGCAACCCTGCAGGATGTGCTGACCCGCCTGCCCAACGTACCCAATGGGGCGACGATTGCTCGAGTTTTGCCCTGGCTGCGGACCATCGGCACCGGCGTGGCCCTGAACCTGCCCCCGGCCCAGGGCGCTGCCCCGCTGGATATCCCCCGCTGGCGTGGCGAGACGACGGTTTCGCCTGAATCCCCGGCAGAGACGACCATTGGCCCGTTCAACATCGCCAGCCTGGTCTTCGATCCCCAGGGCAACGCCATCATCGAGGGCGTCCCGGTGTCGACCCTGGAGCAGGCGTTGGGGATGGCCCTGCCCCTCCGGCTGGATCCCAACACCCTGGGCCTGCTGCAGTCCATCGGCGCCGAGAAGGTCACCATCGCCACCCACCCCAACGGCATCAACCTGAGCCTGAACGACCGGCCGCTGCCAGGCATCGCCTACGACAGCGCTTCCCTGAACCAGCTGTTGGAGCTGGCCCCCGCCTTTGTCGCCGACCCGGCCCTGCTGGCCACCCTGCAGGATCTGGTGCCCCAGCTGCCGGGAGCCCAGATCAGCGTGGTGGTCTCCTTCACGGGCGAGGCGGTAGCCGAGACCGAGCTGGCACCCATTTCCATTTCGGTGGAACCTGACGGCTCCCTGCGGGCCTTCGGCCTGCCTGTGGTCCCAGAACCCGTGGTGCCAGCGGATGTGATCCAGAAGCTCCAGGCCGCCAACCTCCAGCGGCTGCGGGTCCAGGTGGCCTCGGATGGCCTCTTCATTGCCGCCAACGAGCAGACCCTGCCCACCATCACCTGGACCGATGAATCCCTCACCCGCCTGGCCGGCCTGGTGGGCCCCCTGGCGGACGTGAGTCCCGACCTGGTCACCAGCGCCCTGGACATCGTGCGGCGAACGGGCATCAGCCTGGATGTTCAGCTTCCCCTGGCCGAAGGCGCGACCCCTGTGGAGGTGCCCGCGGAAATCGACCGCACCATGGAGCCCCCGTCACTGGATGGCTTCACACCGCCGGTACTCCATGCCAGCTTCGCCTACAGTCAGCAGCAGCTGGCCGCCATCAACCACCTCACCTCCGAGGACCTGGCCCAGGTGGGTGTAACCCTGCCCGGCCTGCCGCCAGAGCTGGCCACCGTGATGCAGACTCTGGGCGTGCGCCAGCTAGCCCTGGTGACCGACCCCGGCCAGTTGAACGTCCTGCTGGACGGCCAGCCCGCGTTGACGGTGAACTATGACGCCGCTGCCCTGCAGAAGGCCCTGGACCTGGCCGAGCCCTTCCTGACGGACACTCCCCTGGCTGATCCTGGCGTGGAGACCTTGCTGCGGGAACAGATCCTGCCCCTGGTGCCCGGCGCCGATGTCAACGTCGCCGTGAACGTGCAGTGAACGGGTACGAATCTCGCCCACTGAACATCGTAAATAACAAAAGGGGCCGCCGATGTCGGCGGCCCCTTTTCTATCGACTCTCCCGGGGGCAGACCGGCCAGGGAGGCACCAACAGGGCCAGAGCCAGCCAGTTCCAGGCCGCCAGATCGGCCAGGGCCATGAAGGCATCCACCTGGGCATGGGCCAGGGCCGCCATCAGGCCGGCCAGGAGGCCACTTGCCACGGCCGGGGAGAGCCTGTGCCCCGGGGCGCCGGAGAGACCATTGCCGGCCCGGGTGGCTCGGACTAGGAAGAGGCCCGCTACCCCGAACCAGAGCAGCCCAGCCACGCCCCAGAAGGCAGCCAGCTCCAGCCAGAGGTTGTGGGGGTGGCGCAGGTTGGGATCCACGCCACTGGCCCCGGCCAGGTAGGCCGGAAAACGCCAAAAGAAGCCTCCCGGCCCCACGCCCAGCCAGGGCACATCCTGCCACAGCCGCAGGGTGCGTTGCCAGACCAGCAGCCGTTCGGCGACGGTGGCGCTGTTGCCCAGTCGCTGCGCCAACGGAAAAGCCGCCAGCGCCAGGAGCGTTGCTAGCAGGGCCGCCCCCATCCAGCGCTTTCCGCCCCCCAGGCCGGACCGCAGCCACGCAGAGCGGCCCAGCCAGGCCAGGGTCGCCAGGCCAGCCGGGATGCCCAGGAGGATCGCCCCTCGGCTGGCCGTCAACGCCAGAGCAACCGCCACCATGGCGCTGGCCAGCCAGCCGCCCACTCGCCGCCAGCCCGACTGCCATGTCCAGGCCAGGCCCAGCCCCAGGAAGAGCGTTCGCACCAGGTAGAGGGCCGTGTGGTTGGGGGAGAAGGTCGCTCCCACCAGGCGGCGCACGCCATCGGCCGTGGTGCCCCCACCGGCCAGCCAGCTACCCAGCCCCACCAGCGCCGCCAGCAGACCACCCCCGAAGAGGGCCAGGGCCATCCGGTGTCGTTCCCGTGGGGTGGTGGCCAGCAACCGCACCGCCCAGAAACCCGCCAACGGCATCAACGCCAGATCCCACAGGCCCCGCCCATAGGCCGCCCAGTGCCACACGTTCAGGCTGGCAGCCAGGTTGATGCCGAGCCAGGCCAGCGCCAGCCCATCCCAGCGATCCAGGGGCCAGGCCTTTACCTGGCGCAGACGAGCCATCAGCCCAGGCACCAGACCCAGGAGCGCCGCCTGAGCCGGCGGCAGGATCAGGCGCTGATCCACCAGGGTGATCTCTTTGTGCTGGAAGTAAAAGGGCAGGAGGGCTGCCACCAGCCAGAGGCCCGCCTGGGGATGGACGCTGGCCAGAAAAGCCAGGGCCAGGAGGCACAGGGCCAGCAGGGGCGGCCAGGTGGCCAGGTAGTAAGTCCCCAACACGCAGCCCCACAGCAGGAGCTGGAGCGATAACGGCCAGCCACCCAGTTGCCGTCGCCAGTCCGCCCAGGGGAGCAGGGCCGCTGCCGCCCATCCCCGCCAGAGCACCACGGCGAAGCCCGCCAGCAGGAGGCACCAGGGGATCCAGTCCAACAATGAAAACGAGGGGGAAGGCGAAGCGACTGCTACGGCCGCGTTTCGGGCCTGGGCGGCCTGGCCCAAGGTCCGGGCCAGGGTCGGCGTCAGGGCAAAGCCCCAGGCCGGATCTGTCTGAGGGGTGGCTGGCCGTTCCAGGGCCCAGCCCATGGCGACCAGCCACGGCCAGCGGCTGGCCGCCAGCTCCACCGCCCGGGCGGCAAATTCCTCCTGGAGCTCTGGCCGCACGGTGCCCCACAGGGAGTCGGTACGGCGGTTCCAGCCGAAGCGTATCGCCCAGATGGGGGTGGTGCCGTCGCCCGCGGCCTGCATGGCCCGGCGGATCAGGGCCACACGCTGGAAGTTCAGCACATCCAACCGCTGGCGAGGATCCTCTGGCGTATGGCCAAAGCCGAAGGGCTGGACTGCCACCGCGTCGAAGGAGGGGGCCGCGCCCGCAGCATAGAGGCGCTGGAGGAAGTAGATCTCGTCCACGGCCGTGTGACCCCGATCCTGGGTCGGGGCCAGGGCTGCGGTCAAGATCACCGCGTCCGGGTCCTGGGCCCGGATGGCCTGGGCCGCGGCCTGGAGCAGGTAGGCGTAGGCGACCGGCTCGATGTGGCGATTGCCCCAGTGGGGCGCGATGTTGGGTTCGTCCCAGATCTGATAGTAGCGGACCTGGTCGCCGTAGCGCCGGGCAAAGGCACCGGCAAACGCGGCCAGGGTGGCCGGATCCTCGGGGGGGGCCAGAGGGTTGTCGTGGATGCCCTGATCCGTGGGGCTGCGCGACCAGGCCGGGCTGCCATCCAGGACGACCACCGGCACCAGGCCGGCCTGGCGGATGGACTGGAGGATGGCGTCGCTTTCCTGCCACCGGTAACGTCCGGGCGCCGGCTCCATTTGCCCCCAGTCGAAACGTTGGCGCACCCAGCCGAAGCCGGCCTCCTGGAGCTCGGCCAACACCTGTTGCCGGGCCTGGGCGTTGTACTGCTCCAGCGCGACGGTGACGCCCAGGAAGGGCGGCGCTGCTTCCGTGGCAACGGCAGGAGTGTCCAGGCCCCAGCCGGCCTCCTGCATCGTCCGGCGTTCCAGGCCGGCCAGCAGTACCAGGTGGCAGAAAATGCTGAAGAGCAACGCCAGACGGAGCGCGGCCAGGCCCCGCCGGAGCCGGGCGCTCAGGGCTCCCTGGCCTGGCCGAGGGCTACCCACCGTGGCCGCGGATGGCGTCTTCAAGGGAGCTGCGGAGTCGCTCCATCCGTTGCTGGTGCGCCCGATACTGGGAGACCTTGGCGGCGTATCGGGGCTCATCCCCCTGTTGCTCCAGATGCCGGAGCTGGTACAGGAGGCTGCGGCATTCTTCCACGGACTCCTCCCAGCTGCGGGCGATGAAGCGCAGCTGGCCGGGCAGCCGGGTCAGGTCCAGGCCGGCCACCAGCTCGGCCAGCCAGGCCTCTTCCTGGCTGAGATCCAGGTGGACAGGAGCGGGGTGGGGTCTGGCCATGCTTGGTCTGGCGGTGGATGCGCTGCCGACGCTTCCCCGGGGCAGGCGCAGGATGCGCCCATCTTCGGCGTTCAGCCAGAGGATGGGGGTGCCGTAGCTGAAAGTGTGGGGCGCCAGCATGTAAAGGGTGCTGCGGGCGCCGGCCACAGCCATGTCGATGGCGCCAGGACAGGGCCCGTTGAGCAGTTCGTCAAACAAGTGGCGGGCAAAGTCCACTGCCACCTCGTCTGGGATCGGGTACTGCATGGCGATGACCGCGGGGACACCGGCCTGGAGGAGCTGGCTGCCCACGCTGGTGAAACGGGCCTGGGCGGAACCCTGGCCGGCCAGGCAGGCGTTGAGGAAGACCAGCTTCACCGATGTGGCCCGTTCCAGGGTGACCCGCAGGCTTTCACTGGTGGCCAGATGGGGGACGTCCTGCTGCCAGAGGAGGATGCCATCGGGTTCGCCGTGGCTGGCCACGTAGAGGATGTCCGGCCGATGGGTCTGCAGGGCCTGGTGGAGTTCCAGAATGCCGAAGCGGCCCTCCAGGGTAGTGACTTGCATCTGAGCCGGCCCCAGCCGCTCCGCCATCTGCCGGACGAGCTGGATCTCCGCCTGGGCCGCCATGAGGCCGGTGGGATCTTCTGGCGCAGCCAGGAGCAGGTGCAGGGGGAGGCTCGCCTGGATCTCCCGGGAGGGCCCCACGTGTTGGAACAGATTTTCCACCCGTACCAGGGGCGTCCGCCCGCTGGCGCCGAAGGCCATGTTGCGGTCGGGGTCGTAGAGGCTTTCCCAGGGAAGGGCGGCCACGGCCGGGGGGTATAGGGCCAGGCGCAGGCGCACGCCCTCTGCCTGGCCTGTCTCCAGGTCCGAACGAGCTCGAATCCAGAGATCGCGCACCTGATCCCGGAAAAGGTCCTGGAAGATTTGGCTGCCCACGTGGCGGATGAAGGCCGTGCCGGGCGCTTCATCCACCTGGCCCAGCCGTCGACACTGCTCCTGCCAGGCCTCCTGGGTGAGATCCAGGGCAAAGGCGCCTTCCGCGGTGCGTTGCCGGTAGCTGGCCGTGACCGAGTAGGGGGCTGCCGACCCGCGAATGGTGATGTCAAAATTGAGCAACTGACACACGGATTCCGAGTTCTGACTTTCCATGGTGTACAATGGTGCCGCTATGAGAATCCCTGACACCTCGACCGATGTGCGTGCGGCCTTGGGCCGGTGGACAAGTGCAACAGAGCAGGCTCTTCAGCTGGGCGTGGCCTGGGCAGAGGCCGTCTGGATCCGCTGGCGGGTTCGAGTGCGCCAGGGACAGCGGACGGGCGATTACCGGGACCGGATCAGTGTGGCGACCTGGCTGCTGGTCCTGGGGCTGGGGGCCAGCCTGCTGATCCAGTTCCCCAGCATCACCATCAGCTTCTGGGCCCTGGGTTCACCCATCAGCCTGCCCTTGACCGACACCATCTGGGCCTCCATCTTTCTGGCGGTGATGGCCGCGGCCGGTACCGAGAGCGTGATCCAGGTCCACCCTCGGGTGGCCGAACGGCGTCGCTCCCGGATTTCCACCTGGCCCTTCTGGGCGCTGCCCATGGCCATCATGGTGATTTCGGCGGTGTTGCTGCCCGTCGCGCCCACGCCCTTCCTCCAGGTGTTGGGGCTGATGCTCAGCGGGCTGCTGCTGGGCGTGGCTTTTTTCGCGCTCTATGCGACCGTGGAGCGGCGCTCTGGCTTCCGCCGTGCCCGGGTCGTACTGGACGCCCTGGCCTACGGCGCGGCCCTGCTCCTCTTCCTGTTCGTCTATCAGACCCGCACCCGCAGCCTTCTTTCTGGGACCCTGGTTGCCATGACGGCCATGTTGCTGGCCATCGAGATCCTGCGGACCACCAGCGACCGGCCGGATGCGGCCTTGCGCTATGGCGGTATCATCGGCCTGATCCTGGGGCAGGTCACCTGGGCCCTGAACTACTGGCTGTTGCCGGGGTTGACCGGCAGCCTGATCTTGCTCCTGATCTTCTACCTGTTGGTGGGCATCGCTCAGCAGGACATGCTGGATCGCCTGAACCGGCGTGTCCTGTTGGAATTTGCCCTCTTCGCAGCGGTCGCCCTGGTCTTGATCATCCTGGTGGGGCCGGGTTTCAGCCTGTAGCGCCTGACGTCGCCTCCCTGGCCCGGTACTCCGAGGCCGTCAAGGCCAGGCGTAGGTGGTCGTGGCGCCAGAGTGCCCGTTGCTCCTCATCCTCCACCAGCCGGAGCAGCACCTCGGTGAGCATGCGGTTGATGGGGGTCCCTACGCCCACTTCCTCTCCCTGGCGCACCACCGCGCCGTTGAGCCATCGAATCTCACTTTTGCGCCGGCCCCGTTCCAAATCGATGTGCAGGCTGGGCATCTTGCCGCCCCGGGCCTGCCCGATCTTAGCACGAAGTACCGGCCGCAACCAAGCCTTGGGCAGGGTGCGCACCAGGGGGGCCAGCAGGCTGAAGGGGTAGCTGCCCAGGTTGACAGGGGACACACCGGCCGCCCGCATGACGGCCAGCGTTTCCCGCCACGCTTCGATCTCCAGATCCACCAGCGTCGGATCCCGGAACACTTCTTCCGGCGGCTCATCCAGGATGGCACAGGTGGCGTTCCCCATCATGTTCATCAGGAGCTTGGTCCACTTCATGGCCCGGGGATCTGGATAGAGGACCACGTTGAAGCCGGCCTGCTGGAGCGCCCGGTGCAGGGCGCCCAGAAGTGCCCTGGAGACGGCCGGGTGCCAGGGACTGATGCCCAGGGTGTAGCTGGGTTTGTCCACCTGGATGACCCCTGGGCCGGAGACCGTTACCGGGGTGGTGATGGTGCCGGCAATGACGCAGGCGCCGGTCAGGCGGGCCGCGATGGCCTCCTCGTTGCCCACGCCGTTTTGCAGGCAGAGGACCGCCGGCCTGTCCGCGCCCTGGGCGTCCAGGGCATCCACCAGCTCCTGGAGCGCGGTTTCGGTGTCGTAGCTTTTCACCGTCATCACCGCGACGTCGTAGCCGCCAGCCTGGCCGGGGGGCGATTGGAATGCCTCGGCGATGCTGCCCACCGGGTTGACTGCGGTGATGTGATGGGCGCCTCGCTCGTCGGTGAGTCGAAGGCCCTGCTCCCGCACCGTGGCGGCAAAGGCCGGCCGGCCCACCAGGGTCACCGACTGGCCCTGCAGGGCTAGCTTGCCCCCGACCAGACAGCCGATGGCGCCGGCGCCGATGATCAAGATGTTCAAGATTGTGCCTCTCTCACTAGCCGGCGCTGCTCCAGGTCGTAGAGCCCGTACGCAGCCGCAAGCACTTCGATGGGGTGGCGGCTGGGCAGCCCGGTGCCGTGCTCCAGCTGCCAGCGACAGGTCTCCGAGTCGCACGCGCTGTACGGGACGGCTTCCCCCTGGGCCTGGACAAAATCGAAGAGTTCCTGCCCCACGTCCATGGCGATCTGGTACTTCTCTGTTTTGTAGCCGTAGGTGCCGGCAATGCCGCAGCAGCGGGCGTGGCTCTCCCGCAGGTCCAGACCCGGGATCAGGGCCAGGATCTCCAGGGCCGGCTTGCCCACGCGATGGGCCCGGAGCTGGCAGGGGGCATGGTAGGGCAGGACCAGGGAGGCCCCGGACGAGGGGATGGGTTGGAAGTCGGTGCGCAGCTCCCCTTGTTCGTGTAGCGCGCGCAGCCATTCGAAGATGTCCCACGTGGCCTGCCGGAGCGCCGCGGTCCCCTCATCCTCCCGGTCCAGGAGCTCGGGGGCTTCCTCCTTCAAGGTCAGGGTGCAGCTGGTGCTGGTGCCCACGATGGGCAGGCCAGCGCGCGCGAAGCCGGCCAGGCGGGCCACGTTGCCCTGATGATAGCGCTCGGCCGCGGGGAATTCCCCGTTGCTCAGGAGGGGCAAGCCGCAGCAATTTTGGGGAGGCACGATCACCTCGTAGCCCTGATGCTCCAGGACGGCCACGGCAGCCTGGCCGATGAAGGGTTCATAGTACATGGTGGCGCAGCCGTGGAAGTAGACCACCTTCTTCTCGCTGCGCAGCCGGCGGTGGGCCGTACGACGCAGCCAGTCGCCGAAGGTGCCCCGGGTGCTCCAGGTGGGCAGGGGCGCGTGGCGGGCAATGCCCAGGGTCTTTTCTGCCAGCAGGCGGCTCAGCGGATTGTGGAGGGCCAGGTTGGCCGCGGCCGGGGCCAGGCTGCCCAGCTTGCCCAGCAGCTCGTTGCGGCCCAGCAGCCGGTTGCGCAGGGGCAGCCCCCGCTCTGCCACTATCTGCGCCCGGGCCCGGGCGTTAATCTCCGCGATCTTGACCCCGGTGGGGCAGACTTCATTGCAGACCCGACAGCCGGAACAGTAGTCCACCGAGTCGTCGGGCGAATGGGGCTGGTGAGGCGAGCGGAAGCGCTGGGCCTGGGGCCCCACGTACTTGGGTCCGGGAAAACGGTCGGTCACCGCGGAGACGGGGCAATAGCTGGTGCAGATGTTGCACTTGATGCACTCATCCAGGGAGTGGTCCACCGAATGCCAGGAAATGGAATGCATGAATCCTCCAGCTCAACGAAATTTGGGCGGCCTTTGAATTCGTACAGCCTGCCGGGGGGACTAGGCCAGGAGCGCTTCGGCCGCGGCCATGCCGGTGATGACGGCCAGCCCTTCCACGCTACGCTCCTGGATGGCGTCCACGTGGGCCAGCAGGTTCCCGGCAGCCCACAGGTTCTGGTACAGGGGGGTCCCGTGGCCGTCCACCGGCCGGAAGCAGCCATCCACCGCCAGCCCTCCCCGGAAGACGGGATGTCCTTCCGGGGCGAGGAAATGGGGCCGAAACCAGGCGTTGCGATCCTGGGGGACGGTCAGGGGCAGGTTGAAGACCACCTCCCAAAAGCGCCCCTGGGGATCGCTGTTGAAGCCGCCGCCCAGGATGCCGCCCGTGGCCAGCAGAAAGCCCTCGGCCTGGTGGCGCCAGGGGCGGGCGCTGCTCTCCGTCTCCACGGCCAGGATGCGACCCCGGTCGGCCTGGAAGCCAATGGCCGTCAGCCCCACCTGGATCTGGACGCCCTGGGCCTCCAGGTGGCGTGTCAGGGCCCGGTGGAGGCGAATGCCCGGGACGCTGGGCGGCAGGGTCGGAATCTCGAAGACGGGCGCATCCAGCGCGGTGGCCAAACCCTGCCAGATGGCCTGGTGCCGTTCCAGGCCCAGGATGGCCGGCAGGCCCACCCGTTCCCCGGGCCGGACCAGGGGGCGCAGGGCGGCTGCCAGCTCCTGGACGCGGCCTGGCCGCTCCAGCTCCTGGGCCAGGTGGAGGGTGTTGCTGTCCTGGCGGCGGGTGATGACGGCCAGGGACAGGGTGGCCGCCCGGGCCGCGTAGCCCTGGCGGGTCAGGTTCTCTGCGATGAGGTGGGGATAGAAGTCCCGCATGCCCTGGAAGCCCACGATGAGCATGGGCTCGGCCTGGGACAGGTCGCCGCCGGCCTGGGCCTCTGTGGCCAGGTAGGTGGGCCGTACGGCCCCCGCGGGCGACGGCAAGAGCCAGTTGCTGCGGGCCGGTGTCGCGGGGCGGTAGGCCAGGCCGGCCGCCCCCAGGGCCTTCTGCCACCAGGAGAGGCAGTGGCCGATACGCTCTGGACCCAGCCGGGCGTAGGGATGGCTCTCGGGCAGGGTGTAGATGGCCTCCATGGGCTTGCGCACGGGATGCGGCGCGCCGGGCAGGTAGCCCAACAGGTCCAGGTTGCCGGTGCTCCAGTGGAGTGTGCCCAACCCTTTGGCAATGATGCGCACCCGCAGCCCGGCCTGGGTGGCCCGAAGGGCGGCGCTGAGGCCGGCCAGCCCCGCGCCGATGACCAGGAGATCCGGCCTCATGGCTGCCCCTCCTGGTTCTTCTCCTTGCCCGCCCTTTCGTTCAGCGCCTGGCCCTCTGCAAGGCTTGCCTGGGGCTGGCCTGGCTCTGCCCCAATCTGGGCCGGATCCAGGTGGTAGAAGTCGGTCAGGGGGCTGGCTTCACCGTCCACGGGCAGGTGATCCACGTTCATCAGGTGCAGGTAGATGAGGGCATCCAGCCGCTCCTGTTTGAGCTGCTGGCCCCACAGGATGGGCACCAGGCCCTTCCACCGCTCCTGGAGGAAGTCCCGCAGCAACAGGTTGGGCTGAAAGCCTTCCAGCCGCGCGGGCGGCGGCAGGGTCTGCTGATGGGCCGGCGACTGGATGTAGGCCACGTCCCAGGCGTCGGCATCCCCTGGCCGCGCCTGGGCGTCGTCTTTGCCGGTCACCGAGCGCTCGTGGAGGATGGCCGCCGCCCGGTAGGTGCAGAAGCCACCCTGGCAGGGCCCCATGCCCAGGCGCACATCCCGGCGCAGGTCGTCCAGGGTGAAGGTGGGGTTGTGGGCCGCCGCCTGTTCCAGCATGGCCCGGGTGACCAGCTCACACTCGCAGATCAGCTCGCCCTGCAGGTGATGCTCCTCCACCTCGGACAGACGATGGCCCAGCCAGTAGTGCCCCTGTTGGACGCCGGGGACCGGGGTCTCCGCGGTGGTGCATGGGCGTCGGGTGCCTAACTGTTCACAGGCCTTGTCCACCGTCACCTCGGCCATGAGCCGGAAGGTGGTCCATTTGCCGCCGGTGATGGTGAGGAAGCCGGCCACGCCATCCCGCTGCTGGTGATCCAGCAGGGTTAACGCCCGGGTGACGTCCCGACTTTCGCCCTGGAATCCCTCCTGGTAGAGGGGGCGGACGCCGGCCCAGGCCCGCAGCACCCGGGCCTGGCTGATGCCCGGCACCAGCTTTTCGCCCTCCTCCAGCATGAGCTGGACTTCCCAGGGCTCGATGCGCAGATGTTCCGGGTCGCTCACCTTTTCGTCGGTGGTGCCCAGCACGGCCACGGTGTGGATGGGCACGATGATGTCGCCGTCGGCCGGCATTTTGCAGCGGTTGAGGACTGTGTTGACCATCCGGTGGTTCATGGCCACCATGGTTCCCTTGCCGGGGATCACGTGGACGGGGATGCCGGCCAGCTGAGCCACCTGGCCGGCCCAGGCGCCCGCCGCGTTGATGACCATGTCGGCGTGGATAATGACTTCCTCATCCCGGATCAGGTCCCGCACCCGTGCCCCTGTGACCCGCCGGGCTCCCTCGCCGCCCTCCACCAGCAGCGCCACCACTTCGTGGTAGACTTGAATCTGGGCGCCGGCCAGGCGGGCAGCCTGGGCCGTGGCATGGGTGGCCAGGAAGCTGTCCGCGGTGGCGTCGGGCACGGCGAAGACCCGGCTGGCCCGGGGGTTGAGGAGGGGTTCATGGCGCAGGGCCTCGGCCACCGGGATCTCGGTACAGGGGATGCCCACCCGGGCGCAGGCCTCCTGGAAGCGGTCCGGGTAGTCGCCTTCGTCCTCTGGTGTCACCACGAAGAAGCCGCCGGTATCCTCGATGCAGTGGGCATGGGTGTGGCGCAGGATGCGATTTTCGCGGATGCACTCTTCGGCGCTGCGGGGGTCTTTGACCACGTAGCGTCCGCCGCTGTGGAGCAGGCCATGGTAGCGGCCCGTGGTGCCGTGGGTCAGATCCCGTTTTTCCACCAGGATGACCTGGAACCCCCGCAAGGCGGCATCCCAGGCCACGCCGGTGCCCGTGGATCCCCCACCGATGACCAGGATCTCTGTGGTTTGTTGTTTCATAATTCTTCAGCGGTTATCTGCGATATGGGAATTCCGTAGTCGGCACACAAATCCAGAAACATGACCCGAGGAATGCCTGCCATTTCTGCTGCCGCGCCGGAGGATAGCTTGCCGAGGCGAAACATCATCAATGCCGCATACAGGCGTAGATCGCGCCCTATTTCTTCCGGTGTGCGGTTGAGCATCTGCCGAATGGAAGCCGGTATTGTTATGGTTACAGTCTCTTCCATGATTGAGACCCTCCTTATCCAGATAGATCGCTCTGCATGAGACCACGGTCGGCCTTGGGCCGATGATTGAAATCATCGGCTGGCACACCCCAAGTGCGTTAAAACGCACTCCACGGTGCGGATGGCACCCAGCTTGAATCCGTTTTCAACGGATCTCCTGCCCCGGCGAGGCATTGGCGGTTAGCTCTCCTGTGCCAGCAGGTTTCGGACTTCCAGCGCGCTGGCACAGCGCAGTGCCGTCTCGGCCAACTCCCGACAGCGGGAAAGGGTCCAGCGGCGGATCACCTGTTTCACCAGGGGAACGGCCGGCAGGGGCACGCTGAGTTCCGCCACGCCCAGGCCCAGCAGCAGGGGAACGGCAGTGGGATCGCCGGCGATTTCCCCGCACACGGAGACGGGCTTCCCGGCCCCGTTGGCCGCCTGGCAGGTGCGCTGGATCAGGTGCAGCACCGCGGGGTGGAGGGGATCCGCCAGTTGGGCGACCCGGCTGTTGGTGCGGTCGCTGGCCAGGACGTACTGGCTGAGATCGTTGGTGCCGATGCTGAAAAAATCCACCAGGGGCGCGAGCGCGTCGGCCATCAGTGCGGCTGAGGGCACTTCGATCATGATGCCCAGCTTGATCCGGGGGAATTCCCCAGCCAGGGGCTCCAGGATGGATCGGGCGGCCTTCACTTCATCCACCGTGGAGACCATGGGCAGCATGAAGCGGATCTCCTTGTCGCTGGCGCGGGCGGCCTGGCCCGACCCCAGGCTGGCGGCCGCCTGTTGCAGCGCCAGCCACTGGTCCCGCAGCAATTCGGGCCGGGCCAGCAGCAGGCGGATCCCTCGCAGCCCCAGGAACGGGTTGTTTTCTGGGCCCAGGGGAACAAACTCTACCGGTTTATCGCCGCCGGCATCCAACGCCCGCACGGTCAGCAGGCGGCGGACCTGTTCCAGAAAGCAGGCGTAGGTCTCCTGTTGTTCTTCCACCGTGGGGGGGGTGGCGCGGCTGCGGAAGAGGTACTCGGTGCGCAGAAGGCCCACGCCGTCCGCGCCCACCTCCTGGCTTTTGCGCACATCCTCTGGTGAGTTGGCGTTGGCGTAAACAGGCACGGGCACGCCGTCCAGGGTGATGGCTGGCTCGCCCGCGTGGGCCATGGCCTCCACCTCCTGGATCAACAGATCCTGGCGGAGGCGGTGGTAGCGCTGGTACAGCCCCTCTTCCGGCTCCACCAGCAACTGGCCCCGGTTGCCGTCTACGATGGCCGGGCGCCCGTCCTGCTGTTCCATCAGGGAAGGCCCCAGGATGCAGACCATGGGAATGCCCAGGCTGCGGGCCAGGATGGCCGAATGGGCGGTGGGGGCGCTGTTGGCCAGGGCAATCCCCTGGATCTGGGTGGGCGCCAGTTGGGCAATTTCGGACGGGGTCAGGTCGTCTGCCACCAGGATGGTGTGGGGGGGAAGCTCCGGCAGGCGTATCTGGCTGGCCGGGGCCCCCAGGTGGGCCAGCAGCCGCCGTCCCAGGTCCAGGATGTCGGCCGAGCGGCTGGCGAAGTATTCGTCCTCGAAGGCCTGGAACTGCTCGGCGAATTCGCTGATCACCCGATAGGTGGCCGTGATGGCCGTGTGCCCCTGCTCCAGGATGGCCTCCTCGATGGCCTCCAGCAGGGTGCGGTCCTGGAGGATGACCCGGTGGGCGCTGAAAATTTCGGCGAAGGGCGCGCCGGACTCCTGGCCCAACGCCTTCAGCTCGGCATCGACCCGGCCGTGGGCGTCCAAGAAATTTTGCCACTCCTGGGCCGGGTCCTGTGGGCTGGAAAGGGGGATCCGCTCGGGTGAGAAGGGGTCGGGACGGTAGATGGTCAGTTGGCCGATGCCGATGCCTGGTGCTGCCGGCAGCCCCTGAAGAATCTTGGTCATAGGCTAGGCACCACAGGCGGCGTTTCCAGCAGACTGCGGAGGGCGTGGAGGGCTTCCCGGGCATCGGGCCCCTGGGCGTGGAGCTGGATGGTGTGCCCCTGGCGCGCCTGCAGGCGCATGAGTTGCAGGATGCTCTTCACATCCACCACGGGCGATTGGCGCGTGAGATTCTGGGCCGTGATGGTGGCGCGGTATTGGTTGGCCACGTGCACCATGTCCTTGCTCATGCGCAGGTGCAGGCCCAGTGGGTGGGTGATGGTGACTTGGGTGTGAAGTGGTTCCGATTGATTCATCCTGCCGTTGTTCACATCTCTTCTCGGGGCACTTTGGGAAACTGGCACGCTTCCTCGGCAGCCCGGTTGACCTCGACCAGGCTTCGGCCAAAGCTGGCCTCCACCGCGGCCACCACCGCGCCTTCCACCAGGGGGGCATTGCTGATCAGGCACCCGGCGCGCTTTTCCTCAGGCAGCAGCTCCAGCGCCATCTCGGTGCTGAGAACGGCGCTGCCCAGATCCACCAGGATCAGCACCCCGTCGGGCGTCCAGAGTTCCTCCAGTGCGGCCAGGATTTGGGTGGCGTCGGTGCCCAGGATTGGCTTGCCCATTTCGTCCACAATGCCGCCCACGGCCCCAATGCGGAGTTCGCCCTGCGCCATCTGAGCCGCCAATTCTTTGACGCCCTCGGCGATCTCGTGGCAGTGTGAGACGATGAGCAGGCTAATCACAGCATCCCCTTTGTGGTCAGTTCACGGCAGACGGGCTCTCCCTTTCGTGCCTGTGACCCTTCATGCTTCCACCCAGTTGAAGGTGCGGGTGACAGCTTTCTTCCAGCCTGCGTAGCCGGCTTCCCGTTCTGCCTCTCCGATCTGGGGCTGCCAGCGGCGGTCAACGTGCCAGTTGGCCCGCAGGCTCTCCAGGTCCGGCCAGAAACCCACGGCCAGCCCGGCCGCGTAGGCGGCCCCCAGGCTGGTGGTCTCGGCCACCCGGGGGCGGAGCACCTCGGCGCCCAGGATGTCGGCCTGGAGCTGCATCAAGAAGTTGTTGACCGTGGCGCCGCCATCCACCCGGAGGGAGCGGAGGGGAACGCCGCTGTCCGCGTTCATGGCCTCCAGCACTTCCCGGGTCTGGTAGCAGATGGATTCCAGGGCGGCCCGCACAATGTGGGCCCGGTTCACGTAGCGGGTCAGGCCGACGATGACGCCCCGGGCATCGCTGCGCCAGTAGGGGGCGAAGAGGCCACTGAAGGCCGGCACCAGATAACAGCCGCCGTTGTCCGGGACGCTCTGGGCGATGGCCTCGGTCTCCGCGGCGTCTTTGATGAGCTGGAGGTTGTCCCGCAGCCACTGCACCGTGGCGCCGGCCATGGCGATGGAGCCCTCCAGGGCGTAAACGGCCGGCTCGTTCCCCATCTGGTAGCAGACGGTGGTCAGCAGGCCGTTCTGGCTGCGGACGATGTCGGTGCCCGTGTTCAACAGCATGAAGCAGCCGGTGCCGTAGGTGTTCTTGGCTTCGCCCGGGCTGAAACAGGTCTGCCCGACGGTGGCGGCCTGCTGGTCGCCCAGGTCGCCGCCGAGGGGCACCTCGCTCTGGAAGGGGCCATCTCGCCGGGTGTGCCCGTAGAGATCTGGGTCGCTGCTGGGCCGGATCTCCGGCAACATGGCCCGGGGGATACCCAGGATGGCCAGCAGCTCCTCGTCCCAATCCAGGGTCTCCAGGTCCATGAGCATGGTCCGGCTGGCGTTGGTGACGTCGGTGATGTGCCGTCCGCCGGTCAGGTTCCACAGGAGCCAGGTATCCACCGTGCCAAAGAGCAGGTCGCCCCGTTCCGCGGCCTCCCGGGCGCCGGAGACGTTGTCCAGGATCCAGCGGATCTTGGGGCCGGCGAAGTAGGTGGCCACCGGCAGCCCGGTCTTGCGATAGATGAAGTCTCCGTGGCCGGCTTCCTGGAGCTCCCGGCAGATGGCCGCGGTGCGGGTGTCCTGCCAGACGATGGCATTATACACCGGTTTGCCGGTGTGTCGATCCCACACGATGGTGGTTTCCCGCTGATTGGTGATGCCCACCGCGGCCAGGTCGTCTGCCCGGACCTGGGCCTTGGCCAGGGTGGCGCCGATCACCTGACGGGTTCGCTCCCAGATTTCCTGGGGATCGTGTTCCACCCAGCCGCTTTGGGGGAAGATCTGGGTATGTTCCCGTTGGTCGAAGGCGACGATGGCGCCGTTCTGGTCGAAGAGCATGAAACGGGTACTGGTGGTGCCGGAATCGATTGCGCCGATGTACTGGGCCATTATGCTTGCTCCTGCCCCAATGTTTCTGCCGCGGTTTCAAAGAGATAGTAGGCGCTGGTGGCGCCTGGATCCTGGTGGCCGATGGAGCGGGGACCCAGGTAGCTGGCCCGCCCCTTGCTGGCCTGGAGGACGATGGTGTGTTTCATGCCGGCTTCAGCCGCCTCTCGGGCCAGGGCCAGGGCATCGGCCACGCTCTTGCCGGCCTGGGCCGCCTGTTCCAGGGCTTCCACCGCGGGGTAGATGGTATCGATCATGGTTTTTTCGTCAAGTTGCGCCTTGCCCCGTTGTTGGACGCCTTCCAGCCCGTGGCGGAACATCTGGGCCAGCTGCAACAGGGTGATACTTTTGGCACCGTTGTTCGTGCCTCTGGCGGCCCGCAGGAAAAAGGCCCCGTACAGGGGCCCGGCGGCGCCACCGACGCTGCTGATCAGCGTCATGGCCACTGTGCGGAAGAGGGTGCTGACATCGGGACAGGGCGCGTTTTCGTCGGTGATGCGCTGGCGCACCTTGTCCATGCCCCGGCGCATGTTGGTGCCATGATCGGCATCGCCGATGGCGGCGTCCAGTTCGGTCAGGTAAAGTTCCTGTTGAATGATCCGATCGGTAAAGGCAAGCAACCAGCGGCGGAGCTGCGCCAGCGTGATTTCCTGGCTCATGGGAATCCTTTCACCTCACCAGCAGAGGGCCGGGGTGCGCACCGGCGCGTCCCACAGCTCGAGCAGTTCAGGGTCGAGACGCAGCAGGGTGATCAGGCACCCTGCCATGTCGAGACTCGTGATATAGTTACCCACCAGTTGCCGTTCCACCCGGACGCCCAGTTGGGTGAGCAACTGGTGCAGGTAGCGGAAGACGATGAACAGTTCCTGCTGGGGGGTGCTGCCCAGGCCACTTACCATGGCCAGCACCATGTCGCCCGCCTTCAGTTCCAGGTCCTCGATGATGGGTTGGGCGACGATGTTCACCACCTCGGCCGCGTGGACCAGGGGCTCCCGGCGGCGGCCTGGCTCTCCGTGGATGCCGACCCCCACCTCCATCTGGCTTTCGGGCAGGTAGAAGGTCGGCCGGCCCACACTGGGGGAGGTGCAGCTGCTGAGGGCGACCCCCATGCTGCGGGTTTGGGCGCTGGCGCGCCGGGCCACCTGCACAATGCTGTCCAGGTCCCGGCCCTGCTCCGCGGCCGCCCCGGCGATCTTTTCCACCAGGACCGCGGCGCCCATTCCCCGGCGGTTGGCCTTTTCCTCCACGGCCACGTCGTCATTGACCAGGACCGAAGCCACCTGGAAGCCCTCCTCCGCGGCCATCTCCATGGCCAGCTCGGTGTTCAGGACACCACCGGTGTAATTTTTGACCACGTAGAGGGCCCCTACACCACCGTATACCTTCTTCAGGGCAGCCAGGTATTGATCCGGCGTTGGGCTGGTAAAGATGGCCCCCGGGCAGGCCGCGTCCAACATGCCCCGGCCCACGTAGCCGATGTTCAGGGGCTCATGGCCGCTCCCGCTGCCGCTGATGATGGAGACCTTCCCCTGGACCGGTGCGTCGATGCGGTAGACAAAGTGGGGATCGTAGTGGACCCGGATCAGGTGGGGATAGGCCAGCTCGTAGCCCTGGAGGCACTCCAGCACTGCATCTGCCGGGTTATTGATCAACTTTTGCATAGGAATGCGTTGCGCGTCATGACTACCACAGTCTGGGCGTAAATACCACGGCGGAAATTCCCGGTGCCCTCT
>NZ_VIGC02000033.1 GCF_006569185.2 Litorilinea aerophila
CAGAGGCCCGATCGGTTAAGCCGCGGGCCAGAGGCCCGATCGGTTAAGCCGCGGGCCAGAGGCCCGATCGGTTAAGCCGCGGGCCAGAGGCCCGATCGGTTAAGCCGCGGGCCAGAGGCCCGATCGGCGAATTTCTGCCGGGATTTACTCGCCTTTGATGAACCGGGAAAGAGAGGGGGGAGCCATGTTCAAAGTTTTGATCAGCTACGATATGCAAGAAGGCAAAGAGCAGGCGTGCCAGGAGTATCTGGTCAACAAGCTGGCCCCAGGCCTGGCCCGCCTGGGCTTCCGGGTGTCCGACGTGTGGTACACTGTCTGGGGGAATTCGCCCCAGATTACCAGCGGCGGGGAAGTGGAGGATCTGGAACAGGTACGCACCATCTTCCTCTCGCCGGACTGGCAGTCCCTGGCCGAAGGGATGGCCGAACTGACCCGCAATTTTCAGGTGCGGGTCGTCAAGGCCCAGAATTGACGGCAGTCCTGGTCTCGGGGCTGCTCCGGAAGGGATAAGCACACCATGAAGCATGCCGCCAGGCCGTTGGCCCTGGTTGTCCTGCTGGAGAACGTGGGGCATATTCACGGCATCCGGCTGCCGCCCTGGATCATGGCAGCCATCGACTTCGTCACCGAGGAGTACGCCAAGGCGCTGCTCCACCTCTACGGCGCCTATGGCCGCTACGACCTGGTGCGGATTCTGGAGGATGAATGGGCCACCGGTCCCTATCTGGCCGACACGCTTCTCCAGGTGAGCAAGACCCACCGGGTGGACCTGCTCTTGCTGGTCCACGGCTACGAAGGGGGGCTCGTCGGCTACCGAGGTCGCCGTTACGGCACGGACGCCATCTTCGGCCCCCTCCAGGCCGCCTGCCGCACCACCCCCGGGGCCCTGGATCTGCGCATGGTCTATGGCCTCAACTGTTACGGGGCCAGCCTGATCCCCACCTGGCTGGACCTGGGCGTCCAGGTGGTCAACGGCGCGGTGGGGGTGAACTGGATGCCCGAACCCAGCCTCTCCACCTTTCTGCGGGCCTGGCTCAACGGGGTTCCCTACTCCCGGGCAGTGGAGCAGAGCTATCAGGTGGCGGTGCGCTGGTGGCGTCGGATCTGGCGTCCCCGACACGGCCAGGAACACCCGTTCATCGCCAGCAGCCGCCAGGTGATTGCCGGCCGCCAGGACGTGCGCATCCACGAGGTGTAGGCAGCGGGGAAGGCGGTGGCCGGAAGCGACGGCCGGCCTGTCCCGGTGAGACAAAAACGGGGGAGCCAATCATTGGCTCCCCCGTCTCTTTTTGTCCCGTGGATCGGCGGCATCCCCCGGGCCGCCAGGGCCTCAGGGCCGGGTGACCCGTTGGAAGGTCAGCAGGAAGGAAGTGTGAATGCCGTAGCGGGGGCGGGTCAGGTCCCCCATGCCGGCGCCCACCAGGATGTCGCTGGGCGCACCTTCCACCTTGACGTTGTAGGCGTTGCCCGCCGCGTACATCTGGAAGTTGAAGGCGTAGTCCGGCGGGTTTTTATCTTCGGTGGGGGCGGTGTAGCTGCCATCTCCCCAGTAGACGGTCACCGGCTGGCCCACAATGCGGTTGCCGTTTTCGTCCAACACCTCCACGTAGATGTGGTGTTTGCCGCCGGATTCCTGTTCATCCCACCAGCGGGCCTCGATCAGGCGCCAGTAGGACTGCCCGGGCGGCACATTGGCCTCTTCCACCCGGACGCCCAGTTGGTCCAGCCGGGGATCCCAGGCCCGGGCCGGCAGGGAAGCCGCCTGGATTTCGGGCTCGGGGGTGGGCTCCGGCGGTGGCGCTGCCTGTTGGACGATGACCTGGGTCGGCGTGGCCGTGGGCGTCGGAGTCGGAACAGGCGTGTTGGTGGGCGTTGGGGTCGGGATGGGCGTGTTGGTGGGTGGCGGGGTGTAGGTGGCCGTGGGGGCCACCTGGCGATCCGCCATGGCGATCATCTGGGCCATTTGCTCGTCCCGCTGGGCCAGCTCATAGCTGCCTACCGCGTAGACGGCCTCGATGGCATCCAGCAGGTTGGTCGACGAGAGGGACGCGCCGCTGGCCACGCTGGTTCCCTGCAGAAGCTGGGCCAGGGCATAGGGCGCGGCGATCAGAAGCAGCCAGATGAGGAGCAAGATCAATAAGGCCAGACGAACTTTGGCAAAGGTGCTCAGGCTGCTGAACCACTGGCCGAAGCTGGTACGCTCCGGGGGAGGCGAGACCTGGCCGACCGCGGGCGCAGGGCGCCGCCGGGCCGCTGGGATGTTGGTGGCGATGGCCGTGGCCGAAGGTACGTAGCCGCCTTCCCCGGCCTCGCCGGCGGGATCCGGGCCGGCCGGCGTCAAACGCTGGCTCAACATGCGGCTCATGCTGATGGCCAGGCTGGGGTAGCGGTTCATCAGCATGTCGAAGTCGGCCTTGCTCAAGGTCCAGACGTCCACGTCCGTCTCGGCCATGGCGCTGGCGTTGTGGGGCTGGTTGGTGAGCAGAGCCCGCTCACCGAAGGTTTCTCCCGGTCCCAAGAGCCAGCTCCCCCCGGAGAAGGGCTGGATGCGCACCTGTCCCTTTTCCAGCAGGAAGAGGGTATCGGCCGGGCTGCTGGCCCGGTAGATCAGCTCGCCGCTCCGGTAGCGCATGGGGCGCAGGAACTCCACCACCTGTCGGAGCTCAACCGGGTTCAGTTCCGACAGCAGGGCAAAACGCCGGAACCGCTCTTCGTCGTATTCCTCTTCGTGGGTGGCCAGGCGAGAGGCCAGTCCCTGGTTCAGGGCTTTGCTGATGGCCGGGTGTTGGCTGGAGAGCTCGTCCAGGTCGGCGCGGTAGAGCACCCACAGGTTGGTGTTGCGGATGGCCGTGGCGTCTTCGGCCCGGATCTGTCCGGTCAGCACTCCCATCTCGCCGAAGAAACCGCCGGCGCCGATGCGGGCCAGCTCTTCCACCACACCGCTGGCGTTTTCCGCCGTCAGCTCGATCTCGCCCGATTCCACCAGGTAGAGCGCGTCGCCGGCTTCGCCCATCATGTAGACTCGTTCGCCGGCGGGCACATGCTGGAGGACCATCCGCTGGGCCACAGCCTGCATGATCTGGGGCGGCACCTCGGTGAAGAGGGGCATTTGGGCCAGCCGGCGCACGGCTTCCGCCTGGTCGGCCTTGCTCAGGCGAGCCCGCAGGTTGCGGCTGAGGGCCCGGCGCAACCCGGGGTGCTGGCTGCTGATGGCCTGGAAGTCTTCCACCGGCAGGAGCCAGAGGCGGCTCTCCTGAACGGCTGTAGCCGTCTGGGCATAGGGCTTGCCGGTCAGCAGGGCCAGCGCCCCCACCACTGTGCCGCTGCGGAGTACCTGGCGACCCTCTTCCGGCATCCCGGCCTCGGGCACCAGCTCCAGGGCGCCGCTCTCGATCACGTAAAGGCCCCGGGCCGGCTCACCGGCATGGTACAGGGTTTCTCCCGCGGGGAGGCGGTGGGGCTGCAGGCGTCGGGCAACTGCTTCCAGGGTGTGCTGGGGGAGGGCGCCCAGTTCCTGGGTGTTGGCCAGCCGCTGGATCAGGTAGTCCTGCATCTGGGCAATCAGGCTGCCGAAGTTTTCGCTGAGCCGGATGCCGATGGACGGCTGTTGCAGGATGAGCTCCCGCAGCCGGCGGTCCGACAGCTTCCAGAAAGAAAGGTCGGACACGGCCACTGCGGTGAAATCCAGGGGGGCCCCGTAGAAGAGGCTGGCCTCCCCCAGGAGGCTGCCTGGTCCCAGGGTCGCCAGGCTCTGCCCGGCTGCCGAGGTCAGGGCCACAAAGCCCTGGCCGATCAGGTAGATGGCCTCCCCCCGTTCGCCGGCTTTCAGCAACGTGGCGTGGGCCGCGCACTGGCCTTCCACAAAGGCGTTGGCCAGGGCCTCCCGCTCTTCGTCGCTCAGGCCAGCAAAAATGGGTACATATTGAATGAGTTCGTTTTTCACGCAACCTCCTCGCCGTCAGCAGATGCAATGTTGGCGCCACTGTCGGCGGATTCTGCCTGCCAGAGGGGCATCGAAAAGACTTTGGCAGAGACCCTGTCCCCCTTGCACCTCTGGGATATTTTAACAGTAGCGGCCAGATTGGACATGATACGGCGAACCGTGGTTATGATTTTGGGGCATAAACAATGCCCGGCCCGGTCAGTATACCATCTCCGTTCAGTACACCGTTCAGTACGCCTCAGTATCTCCCTCCAGGATACCCCTTCAGTATACCATGGCTGGCTTTGATTTTACCCGACATTCCACTGACGGCAACCGCTGAGTGTCCGCCTATTCGGCTACTCCTGCAGTCCGGTGGGGCCGCCAGGGCCAACCACAGGTCTGCCCCGTGTGCCCCGGTGTGAACGCAGGGCACACCCGGCCTGTCTCCCGCACCACGCTGTTTTGGACAGGATTCGGGGGAACTGGGAGGGCGCCCTGGACGTTGCCGAGGCAGAGAATCAATAGCTGCGCTGGAAAGTCACCGTCCAGCTATAGTGGCCGTAGCATCCCGGCGCATCCACAAAGGTCTTGCAACTGGCGTCGTCAGTACAGTAGCGCCCCTGGATCAGGTATTCGTAGGGGATCTCTGCCGGTCGGGTGGTGAGGCCCCGGGCGACCTCGCTGCTCACTTCCCGACCATCCACATCTCGGATGACCCGGACATCCTGGCCAGCGCCCAAGACGAATTCCACCACGCCGTCTCCTTTGCCCTGGGCCCCGGTCACATAAATTTCCTGGGCGCCATAGAGCACCTGGACGGCTACCCCGTTCAGCCGGTTGCCGTTGGCGTCGATGACGTTGACCACCAACTGGCGCTTCTCTCCGCAGACCACCGACGGACCGTCCAGACGGCCACCGTTTTCGTAGACATCCCAGAGGCGTTTCTCCACCACCCGGAAGTCGGGCCCATCGGCAGGGGCGGGTGCCGGAGCCTCCGGTGCCTGGGTGGGCTCCGCCGCCACGGGCGCCGGGGTGGGGGTGGGCGGTGGCGGCGGGATGCTGGCAGCCACCACCACATCCTGGACATTGCCGCTGGTCTCCACCAAGGGGGCGTAGATCCAGCCCTCCTGGCCCGTGGAGAGCTGTACCTGCCACCAGTCCTGGGCCGGGTTCCTGGCCAGGATCTCCACGGTTTCATCTTCCTGGAGCGCCCCGATGATGGGGTATTCGGTGCCGGGACCCTGCCGCACATTGAGCGCGTTGACGGCCCGGGCCTCGGGCCGGGCGGGCGTCGGCGTGGGGGCCGGCGTCGGCGTGGGCTCTGGCGTGGGGGTGGCCGTGGGCAGGGGCGGCTCGGTGGGCGCGGCTGTCGGCGCTGGGGGCGGAATTTCAGCCGCCGGGAGGGCGGCCCCCTCCCCTGCCTGGGCCGCCGCGGCGGGTGCCTGGGCGACCTCGGGGATCATCTGTTGGGCTGCCGCGTATTCGGCGATGACGGGCGAGTGCAGGCCCAGATCCAACGCCAGGCGCACCAGGGCTGTGGCCACCGACGGATCTTGCCCGCTCTGGATGGTTTCCTCGGCCAGCAGGAGCAGCCACTGCTTGGGGTTGGCCACCTCCAGGACATCCAGTTGCACCTGGGCCCGATTCAAATCGCCCGCGGCCTGATATTCCTGGGCGATGCGGATGGTCTCATCCCGCAGCTGGTTGCCGTCGCGGGCGCCTCGCTCGGGGCCGCAGGCAGCCAGGAGCAACAGGGCCGTCAGCAGCAGGAGCAGGAGGTGGAAGCGGCCGTGGCGTCGTTCTGGGTGGGGGAGGGGGGACGTCTGGATCGATGTGGGCGTATCTGACCTGGGGCGTTCGGTAGAACGTCCAATTAAAAAGGGCTGAAGATGCTCAGTTGTTGACATAAATCTTGTCTTTGAACCAGCCTATACCGATGACTTCCGGGGACGCCCCAGATATTCTGGTCGGGCATCGTCTGCTCGGGAGCCCCGGGCGCGGGCGGCCCAACCATCTGGGACAGCCCCTTATATCCCCATCAAGTTTTCGCCCCTGCCAGACCCTTGTTATAATAGCGCATCAGTGGGCCGGCAAGGGCGAGCTAGCTGGTGCCGAAGGTGGGAGTCGAACCCACACGGGTTACCCCACACGATTTTGAGTCGTGCGCGTCTGCCTGTTCCGCCACTTCGGCATGGATTACCCGACCAGTATACTGATGGAGCTCTGAATCGTCAAATGGACGGCCCCTTACATGTGGAAGAAGAGACCCGGTTGATGACCCAAAAGCAGCCCCCAATTTCAGGCCCGATTGACACACCTCTGGAAGAACTGGACGAAGAGGTGCTGATTCAGCGCGCCCTGGAGGGGGAGCTGGACGCTTTCAATCAGCTGGTGTTGCGCTATCAGGGGCTGGCCTACAGCGTTGCCTATCGCATGCTCCAGGACGACGCGGCCGCCGCCGACGCAGTTCAGGACAGTTTCATCAAGGCCTACCGGGCGCTGGACTCGTTCAAAGGTGGCAACTTCAAGAGCTGGCTGATGCGCATCGTGGTCAACACCTGCTACGACGTCTTGCGCTCTCGCCAGCGGGCCAACACCGAAAGCCTGGACGACCTGCCGGTGGATTCAGACTACGTCACCCACCTGGTGGACAAAGCCGAAAGCCCGGAAGATTATGTGGAGCGGATGGAGTTGAGCGACCTGCTGGAGCTTGGCATCCGTTCCCTCCCGCCCGACCAGCGGCTGGCCCTGGTCCTGTGCGACGTGCATGGCTACTCCTACGAAGAGATTGCCGAAATCACCGGCATGCCCATGGGGACGGTGAAGTCCCGCATCAGCCGGGCCCGGGCCAAGCTGCGGGACTTCCTGCTCCAAAAGCCGGAACTATTGCCAGGCTCATTCCGTCCTAACGTCAAAGATGGATGACTCTACGCCAATAGGGCCTGTCACCGCAGAGAGGCCGAGGGCACCGAGAACTTCGACAGAGGGCTCCAAGGGTGTCAGGGTTCGAAGAGCGTGAGAAGAAGAGTGCCAAGTGAAGAAAGGTCGGTTGGTCGGATCGGTATCGTCGTGGAGGACGCGTTCCAGGGCAAAGCATTTTGCCCGGGCAAGGTTGACGGGGCGCGTGCAATCAGGATAGCCGTTTCAACCAGTTTCGCATGAAATCATCGCCATATTCCCACATTACCGACGAGTTGCTGTCCGCCTACATTGACAATGCTGTGACCGAGGCGGAACGTGCGCTGATCGAGCAGGCCCTGGCCGCCGATGCCGAAGTGGCGTGGCGTCTGGAGACGCTGCGCCGGACGGTGCAACTGGTGAAGCAACTGCCCGCCGTCTCCCTCCCCCGGTCCTTTGTCCTGGAGGAGCACCACCTGGTGGAAGCCACCGTGCACCAGAGCCCGTTGTCGGCCACGGAGGCAGCCACGCCCACCCGCACCTCCTGGAGAGCCTGGCTGAGCCAGGTGGGAGAGGGATGGTGGGGCTTCTGGCAGGCGGGGAACCTGCGGCTGCGCAACGCCGCGGCGGCCAGCCTGGCGCTCTTCTTGCTGCTGACCACAGTAGGCCTCTGGCAGCAGGGCGGGCAAGGTCATCCACTGGCCCTCACCTCGGCCCAGCCCACCGCGGCCCAGCGTACCGCCCGGGCCGCGCCCGAGGCCATGACCGCAACTACCCTCTCGACTCCGGCTTCTAAGGCCCAGACGCCCGGCCAGCCAGAGACCGGCGCTGTGGAAGCCGAAGCCCAGATGGCTCCTGGTCAGGCCGAATCCCCCGCGGTCGCTGCAGAAGAGGGCGAGGCTGCGCCTGTATCCAAGGCCAAACCTGCCTCGGAGAACGAATCGCAAACCGAATCGGCAACCGAATCGTCAACCGAATCGTCCGCCGTGGCGATGGCCGTCGCACCCCAGGCGGATGAAGGAGAGACGGCCCAGGCCACGCCCGAGGAAGCCGCTGCCGGGGCAGCTGGCGAAGGGGACGTCGCCACTGTGGAAGCGGCTGCCGTGTCTTCGCCAGCCCAGGCAGAAGCGGCCACCGCCCCTGAGGCCGCTCCTGAAGCCACCACCCCTGAAACCACCACGGAATCCATCGTCATCGCCAGCGCGCTGCCCACCAACCCGCCGACCAGTAGCCGCAGCCTGGGACCGGCCGCCGTGGAGGCGGCCCCACCTGGTGGGGTGGGAGGCGGCTATGGCGTCGGTGGAGGAGGCGACATCGGCGGAGGGGTCGTGGCACCGCCTTCGGCCCGGGGATATGAAGCGCCGCCGGTGGCCGCAATGGCCGCACCGGCCGTCGACGTGGCCGCCTTGCCGCCACCTCCGGGCCCTGTGCCCGAGGGGACGGTCGAATCGGCCCTACCCGTGACCACGGAGATCACGGCCACGGTCCCCATCACCCAGACCCAAGCCCTGGAGGTCGCGCCCGAGGATACTGGCGCCGCCGCTGACACTGTGGAAGCTGACACTGCAGAAGCAGAAATTGACACCGTCGAAGAAGCGGAACCAGCCCCGGCTGAGGCTGCCACCCCGGATGCGTCCCAGGCTCCCACGCCAGTCCCCACGGCCAGCCCATCTCCGACTCCCTCGCCCGAGCCGCCTGCTCCCACCGGAGCAGAGCCGTCCGGTTCGATGGACACAGGGGCGATTGAGCCCGCCACCGGTTCAGCCGCCGGGCCCGCTGGCCTGTGGTCCAGGCTGCTCTGGCTCCAGGTGACCGCTGCCCTGTTGACCGTCACCCTGTCGGCCCTGTGGTGGCGCAGCCGGGGGCGAAGCTGAGACCGTCGCCATGCCTGAACTGCCTGAAGTGGAAACCTATCTCCGGGAGTTGGAGCCGACGCTCACGGGACGGCGGGTGACCGCCGTCCAGGTTTTTTGGCCCCGGACCATTGCGACACCTTCTGTGGATGCCTTCTGCCAGGGGATGGGGGGGCAGGTCTTTGCCCACTTTGGACGCCGGGGGAAGTTCATGTTGCTGGGCCTGGCCGGTGGGGATACCCTCATCGTCCATCTGCGCATGACCGGCCGCCTGCATCTGGAGCCGGCTTCTACCGGGCCTTCGCCCCACACCCATGTGGTCATGGCCCTGGACGACGGCCGGGCGCTCCACTACACCGATACCCGCAAATTTGGCCGCCTGTGGCTGGTCTCGGATCCCGAAACGGTTCTGGGCCATTTGGGCCCGGAACCATTGGATACCGACTTTACGGCCGCCTACCTGACGGGCAGACTGGCCGGGCGTCGGGCCAGCATCAAAGCGCTGCTGTTGGATCAGGGGGTGGTGGCCGGCGTGGGCAACATCTATGCCGATGAGGCCCTCTTTCTGGCCGGGATCCATCCGGCCAGGCCGGCCGGTTCCCTGGCGCCGGCGGAGGTGGAGCGCCTGTGCGGCGCGGTGACTTCTGTCCTGCAGCAGGCCATCGAGCGCCAGGGGAGCAGCCTGGGCGACAGTCCGTGGCAGAATTACCGGCGGCCCAACGGGCAACCGGGCTCATTTCAGGACGAACACAAAGTCTTCCAGCGCACGGGCCAGCCCTGTGTGCGGTGCGGGCAGCCCATCCAGCGCATGGTCATCGCCCAGCGGGGCACCCACTTCTGTCCCCACTGCCAGCCCCTGGCCGGTCACCCCGGGTGACCGGCGCCTTTCCTCGTCCTTCAAGCGTCTCCAATTCGGCGCCGGGTGGCAATTTCGTACGCCCGGCGTAACTCTGCCTCCTGGGCCTGGGCGGCCTTTTCACCCTCTTCCAGTGCCCAGTCCAGCCGTGATCGGTACTGTTGGTCGTAGGTGGTTCCGCGGGCGGGGCCAAAGAGATAGTGGAAAACGCCCGCGGCTGCCAGGCCGGCCAGAAAACCGGCCACAAAGTTGGTGCTCTTGCCCATGGAGTAAGTCCCCTTTCCGGACTTTGTTGCAGGAACTACAGATGCCCCTACGGCAACAAGCCACCGATGCCCCCGATTTTTCCTCTGGAAGCTCCGGGTCATTCGGCGTTTTTTGTCGCAGAGTCATTCTGGGCTCTACTGCACGAAGGTCAAATGAGGACGCTGACCCACGCAAATGAACGCGGATTCGAGTGATTCTCTCCTGCGCTTCTTTGCGCCTTTGCACCCTTGCGCCTTTGCGTTCAAAAATGCCCTTTTTGCAGGGGAGCCATTCTGTCATCTGGGTCATCTGTGGATCAAATACGGCCCCACCGGCCACCTTTTGCCGGCACGCCGACTACCAGCGGCTGAAATCCACACCGAACAGTTCACCGGGCTCGCAGATGGTGTGGTCTGCCACCCGGGGCAAATGATCGGGCCAGGGGATGTGCCCCTTGCGCCAGACTGTTTTCATGCCCACCTGTCGGGCGCCCCAGATGTCGGCCTCGGGGTTGTCGCCCACGAAGAGGCACTCTTCGGGGCGGGCGCCCAGTTGTCGTGCCGCACGTAGAAAGATGGTGGGTGTTGGTTTGGCCACCCCTTCCTGTTCCGAGATCAAAATGACATCCACCAGGCGATCCAGCCCGCTGTTGGCCAGCTTGGCCTGCTGGGAGCGGGTGGAGCCGTTGGTGACGATGGCCAGCCCGTGGCCCTGCTGGCGGTAGTGGGCCAGCAGATCCCGCACCAGTGGAAACAGGACGGGCTGTCGCCAGGTATGCCGGTAGTAGTCTTCGCTCAGCAGTGTGGGCGACAGGGGAATGGCAAGTTCCTCCACCATCTGGCCGTAGACCTGGGGCTTGGGGGTGCGTCCCACGTTGTCCAGTTCGAGAAAGCGCTGCAGGTAGGTTTCCAGGGGGATGTGCCCCAGGTATTCGTGTAGCCGTGCGTGCTGTTCCTGCAGTGCCTGCTCCACGGTGCTGCGTCGGTCGTGGAGCGTTTCGTCCAGATCAAAAAGGATGGCCCGGATCATCGTTTCCTCGGATGGGGCATGAACCGTTACGATGGTTTCCAATGAAAGCTGGTATCCTGTACCTCAGGCCGGGGGAATCGCTGGCCGCGATTATAACCGCCATTGGGGGCTCTCGCCAAGGGGAAGCTGGTATGGGATCCACTGAAAAATCCGGTGCATGGCGGGCCAATCCACGCACCGGATCTGGGCCGTTCGGTGGGGCTAGTAAATCCCGGCAGAAATTCGGCGGCGCTACATCTGGGAAACTCTCACCGAATTTCTGCCGTGGTATTGACGCCAGACTGTACTAGGCGTGATACCGGGCCGAGCCGTCCACAATGGGCACGTCCTGGGCCTCTTCCAGGTACGGGCGACTGGCCAGGGGCTCTTCCGGCAACAGCAGCCCCAACCCCACGTAGATCAGGACGCCCATGCCGATGCTCCCGATGCTGAAGGCCGCCCAGAGCAATCGGACCAGATTGGCGTCCAGGCCCAGGCTCTGGCCGATGCCCCCGCAGACGCCCATGAAGAGGCGATCCTTGCGGCTGCGTTTCAGGGGGATGCGGGCCTGGAGGTTACGGAACCCAGCCTTGAGCTCTCCCCGACCGGGCAGGCTGCTGTTCAGCCGCGCCCGGAGGCCGCTGCCCATCCCTGCCAGGCCTTGCTCCCAGTTGCCTTTGCCCACGCTGCGCAACAGCAGATAGCCCACCCCGATGAGCAGCCCGGGCCAGAAGATGGTGCCCACCACGTTCCAGAAGCTGCGCCATAGCCAGGGCAGGATCCCCAGGTTGGCCAGCAGCCACAGCCCGCCGAAGAGGATCAACAGGGTGGCGGCGCGGCTCAGGTTGCGCTCATTCAGCTCCAGGGCCGGGGGCTGCTGCTGGCCGCCCTGGCTGGTCCCCACCGGCAGCAGCGCCCACAGGGCCAGGTAGGCCAGGAGTCCGCCGCCCCCGCTGGCCAGGGTCGCCACCACCCACAGGATGCGCACCAGGGAGGGATCCAGGCCCAGGTACTCGCCCAGCCCCCCACATACACCGCCGACCAGCTTCTCCGTAGGATGGCGGTACAGGGTACGCCCGCGCGTCACCCCTGTGTTCGGCTCTGCTGTCTGATGCATCTTCTGCTCCTCTGCCTGTTCTGCCCACGTTTTTGCGGAACCCTGTTCGCCATCCGGGCGATTTTCCAGGATCGGTTCCATTTCTTTGTCCTTTCTCCCTTCTGGGCGCTTCCGTCCCTGGGTGGGACGGAAGCCGCCGCAAGACCATCCGCTGACGTCAATCATTACGCAGCAGAGGCGGAAAGGTTGCATCAACCAGGCGTGTTCTGTCTCCACGCCTGTGGTACAATTGTGCAATCTGTGGTTTTCGCAGTGGATCCATCCGTTTCCACACCGGACCCGAGTGCATCATGTGGATCTGGCTTGTCGCCCTGGGCGGTGCCGGTGTCTTCACCCTGGCGCTGGGGCTCTTGCATTTTTTCCTGCCTGTCCTGCTGGACTTTTCCCATGGGATTCCCCGGGAAGGTCCACCGTTGCGCCCGCTGCGCCTGGGGCCTCTCTCCTATGGAACCACCCGGCAAGATGTGTATGGCATCGCCTGGGTGATGAACCACGCTGCCAGCTATACCCTGGTCAGCATCGGCGTGGTGGATCTGCTGGCCTATCGCTGGCTGGGCAGTGATCTTGGGCGGTGGCTGGCCGGCTGGATCGCCGGCTGGTGGCTGTTGCGGGCGGCCAGCCAGTTCTATCTGGGACGGCGGCGCGGGGACTGGATCATTGCCGGGTGGTTTCTGCTCCTGGCCCTGTTGCATGGAGGGGTGGCCTGGTTATGATACAAACCCTGTTGCGCACGGTCTCCCATCGCCCCTGGCCCCTGCCGGCCTCGCCCTGGGTCATGCGTCAAACCTGGCATGACCTGCTCTTCGCCCACTGGCCCCTGCCGGCGGCCACGGTGCAGGCCCTGGTGCCGCCCCCTCTTACGGTGGAGACCTTCGATGGGATGGCCTGGGTAGGTGTGGTACCCTTCCGCATGAGCGGTGTGGTGCCCCGGGGTATTCCCGCCCTGCCCTGGCTTTCTGCATTTCCCGAGTTGAACGTGCGCACCTATGTCACCCTGGCCGGGGAGGAGGCGCCGCGGCCCGGTGTCTACTTTTTCAGCCTGGATGCGGCCAACCCGGTGGCCGTGGCGGTGGCCCGGTGGCTGTTCCGGCTGCCCTATTTCCGAGCCCGTATGCGCCTGGAGGAAACCGAAGGCATCATCCACTACCACAGCCACCGCACCCACCGGGGCGCGCCCAACGCCGAGTTTGTGGCCACCTATCAGGCCACCGACGGCATCTATCACAGCCGGCCCGACACCCTGGAGCACTGGCTCACCGAGCGCTATTGCCTGTACACCGTGGACGGCCAGGGCCGTGCTTATCGAGGTGAGATCCATCACCTGCCCTGGCCCCTTCAACCCGCCGCGGCGGACATCCAGGTGAACACCATGGCCGCCGCGGCCGGCCTTTCCCTGCCGGCCCAGCCACCCCTTTGCCACTTCGCCCGGCGGCTGGATGTGCTGGTCTGGCCCCTGACCCGGATTACGTAAACCCTGAACCATCCCCCGAGGCAGGCGTTTCCATGGTCCGATATCGTCTTGGCTTCCCCGTCAAAGTGCTGGGCGCTCCGCTGCCTTCCCACGACAGCCGCCGCTGGCAGAACAGGCCCCACCTCAGCGTGAGCCTGGCCTACCTGCGGGATATCTTCGAATATCTGCATCGGCACGACATCCGGTTTTACCGTATGGCCGGGCAACTGGCGCCCTATCTCACCCATCCCGACCTGCCGGATTTCCACCGCCAGCTCGAGGAGTGTGCGGTGGAACTGGCGGCCCTGGGCGACCTGGCCCGGGCCTATCGCCTGCGCCTGACCCTGCATCCAGCCTTTTACGTCCAGCTGGGCAGCCCGGACCCGGGCCAGGTTCAGCGGTCGATCCAGGAACTGGACGCGGCGGCCGCGCTGTTGGACGCCATGGGCCTGGATGAAGATGCGGTGGTGGTGATCCATGTGGGCGGGACTTTCGGGGATCCGGAGGCGACCCGGGCCCGCTTCGCTGAGCGGGTGAACGCCCTGCGGCCGGCCACCCGCCGGCGGCTGGCCCTGGAAAATGGCGACCGCCACCACGCCCTGGATGCCTCCCTCTGGATCCATCGCCGCACGGGCCTCCGGCTGGTGCTGGATCTCCTCCACCATCGCTGCCTGAACCCGGCTGGCTACCCCGTGGCCGAGGCGTTGGCGTTGGCCCTGGCCACCTGGCCCCCGGGCCAGCGTCCCAAGGTCCATTTCAGCACGCCCCGCACAGCCCTGCGCCGTCGCATCCTCCACGGCCAGGAGCATCTCCAGTTTCCCCTGATCAACCAGCACAGTGACTTCCTGAACCCTTTCGAGTTTATCGATTTCCTGCTCCTGGCCATGGAGCGGACAGAGCGGGCGTTTGACATCATGTTGGAGGCCAAGGGGAAAGATCTGGCCCTGCTGCGCCTGCGGGAGCAGTTGCGCACCTACGCACCGGATCTGGCGCCCCTGGTGGGCTAGGCTCAGCCCGCGCCGCCCACCACGCGCCGCACTTGTGACCGGTCGCTCAACACCGTCCCGGGTCAGTCCCGTGTCCAATCGGACCAGGGCGCCTGGGTGATTTCCGGGCGGACTTCAGGGCCGCGGCCCCCCGGCGCCAGCCGGCCGGTGACCACCTGGCCGTCGTGCTGGAAGACCAGCAGGGCATCCCGGCGCATGGCCTCATGGCGCAGTCGCCGCTTGGTCTCGATGCTGGTCATGGGATCCAGGTCGAAGGAGGGCACCCAGGCCAGACGCTCCAGGTGGACGGCCCAGCTACAGGCGTCGCCCAGGAAGAGCAGGCTCTCCCCCTGGTCTTCCACCCAGACGACCTGGATGGAGGCGGTGTGGCCCGGTGCGATGTCGGTGCGAACGCCAGGGGCCAGCTCTCGGGGGCCGTCAATGACCTCTAGCTGTCCTCGCTCCAGGAGGATCTGCCAGTTTTCGGCATGGTAGGTGGCAGCCGTCCGCTCGTTGGGGAAGCTGGCTTCAGCCAGGTCCAGCCGTTGGACCAGGTAGCGGGCGTTGGGGAAGGTGGGCACCACGGCGCCCGGGCTGTGATCGGGGGTATCCCACCGGGTGGCACCGCCGGCGTGATCGGCGTGGAGATGGGTCAGGAGAACCAGGGCCACATCTTCCGGGCGGATACCCACCCGGGCCATGTCGGCCAGGAGGCGACCCCGCCGCTCGTCCAGGCCGATGATCTGGCGCTGCCGGGCGCTGTACTTGTCGCCGTGACCGGTATCCACCAGGATGGGGCCGGCTGCGGACTCGATCAGCAGGCAGCGGGTGTCGCTGGGCACCTGGTTCAGCTCGTTGGGCTCCACCACCCGCTGCCAGAGGACCCGGGGGACCAGACCAAAGAAGCCGCCGCCGTCCACCGGATGGACGCCATCGCTCACGATATGGCAGCGGATGTTGCCTATGTTCAATGTATGGGCCATGTGGCGAATCCTTTCCGCAGTTGATCCCTTTCCACAAAGTGGTTTATGATTCTCCCCATTCGTTTTTCATTATAAGTCCGCTCGCGAAGCGTGTACAGGTGGAGCAATAGGGAATTCCATGCCAGGACAATCCTCCGAAACTCAAAAAGGCCCCGCCGCTGGTGTGAAGGGGCAAGTATTCGCCCAGGAATCAGCAGGTATGTGGAATGTGTTGGGCGGGCGGCCACACCCACGGCGCACCCCGTTCCCGTTCATCTCCCTGTTGGCGCCAGAACGCACCAGGATGTTGTTACTGCTCCTGCTCTACATCCTCTCTTCGGCCGCCAGCGTCGGCCTGTTCCTGTTTCGGGTCTATTACGCCCAAACGACGACCTATCGCTTCTTGAACAAAAATCTGCTGCTGGCCTGGATCCCGATGGTCTGTGCCTTGCTGGCCTGGCGCCTGGGATATGGGCGTCGGCGGCCATCCTGGCTGGTTTGGGGGCTGCTGGGGCTGTGGCTGCTGTTTTTCCCCAACGCGCCTTACCTCATCACCGACTTGATGCACATCTCTCCGCGCCATCGGGTGCCCCTGTGGTTTGACGCCCTGCTCCTCTTTTCCTATGCCTGGACCGGCCTGATGCTGGGCTTCTTCTCCCTGCAACTGGTCCAGCTCCTGTTCCAGCGCTGGTATGGACCGATGTTGGGATGGCTGGTAGCCCTGGTATCCATAGCGGCCGGCAGCTTCGGCGTCTACCTGGGCCGCCTGCCGCGCTGGAACAGCTGGGACGTGCTGTTGGCGCCCCACTCCCTGCTGACGGACATCCTGGCCCACTTCCATGCCCCCCTCAACCATCTTCAGGGACTGTTGATGAGCTTTTTCTTTTTCGTCTTTTTGACCGTGACGTACGTTACCGTGGCGGTGCTCGGCGGCATACGCTGGCAGCGGGAAGGATGAACCTGCCAGCGCGCTCCCTGCTTAGCTGCCTTCGGATGCGGGCCCCCTTGGCGGTTCGGCGCCATGTGCTATACTGATAACCGCCGGATCCAAAGGGATCCGGCAGGTCGTTGTCAGTTTTGCACAACGGATGGACGTATGATGAGCGAATCGTCCCACGACGAATCCCATGACGAATCCCGCGACGAACAGCAGGCGCATTCATCCCCGCCTTCCATGGAGCCCCTGACACCCGAAGAGAAAGAGGCGTTCCTGGCCCGCGCCCGGGCCCGGGCCAGGACCCTGACCGACGAAGAGCGACAGGCCATCTTCGGGGCATCGTCCACGCCGGGGCGTGCCCAGGCGACTTCTCTCCCGGAGGAGACGGAAGTGGCCGAAATGGCGGCCGCCCCGCTGGACGAGGAAACCCTGGAGCGGCTGCAGCACAATTTTTTCCCAGAGCTGGGCGAGGGGATCCGGCTGCCCTCCCCGCCCCTGATCCAGGGGGTAATCTTCGATTTTGACTACACCCTGGCCCACCTGACTCGCCCCCTGCCGGACTTGATGGCAGAAGGGGCCCGCGCGGCAGAGGCCTACATGCGTTCCACCGGCATGGATCTGCCGGCGGAATTCTGGCCCAACATCGTGGAAGCCCGCCGCTTTGCCGAGGAAAAGTCGGACGAGGAGCAGGAGGAGCACATCGCGGATGATGCCATGAGCTTCCTGCTTCAGTTCTTTGGTTACCCGGCCAGCCAGATGGATCCCGATGTCCTTCGCCGGGCGGTGGACCTTTTCTACGCCCCCGAGATGACCGCCTGGCAGCTCTACCCCGGCGCTACGGCCGTCCTGGCCCATCTGCAACGGGCCGGCTTCAAGCTGGCCGTCCTGGCCAACTACAACTGCGACCGGGTCTTCCAGCGGATCATCGACTATCTGGGGCTGCGCCCCTATCTGGACCTGTGCATCAGCAGCGCCAGCGTGGAGTACCGCAAGCCCGACACCCGCTTCTTCCAGTTAGCCCTGGACCGCTGGGATGCCCTGCCCCACGAAGTCATCGTGGTGGGCGACAGCCTGCTCCACGACATCCAGGGGGGGCTGGAGCTGGGCGCCCTCACCGTCCAGGTTCAGTTGGAAACCACGCCCCAGGTCCAGTTTGACAACGCCCAGGTAGCCGAACGGATCCGCCCGGACGCGATCATCACCGCACTCACAGACCTGCCCCAGCTGGTGCACACATGGGCCACAGCCTGATGGACGCTGCTTCTTTCCCCGAGCCTTCGACCGAACCCATTCGCCGCCGCTATCCCACTGCCCCCCTGGTGGGCGTGGGCGCGGCCGTCTTCAATCGCCAGGGGCAGGTGCTCCTGGTCAAACGGGGGCGTCCTCCCCGGGCCGGGCAGTGGGGCCTGCCCGGCGGCCTGTTGGAGCTGGGCGAGCGGCTGGCTGATGGCGTGCGGCGGGAAGTGCGTGAGGAATGTGGGATCGAAATCGACGTGGGCGATGTGGTCGATACCTTCGAGCCCATCGAGCGGGATGCCCAGGGCCGGGTGGAATACCACTATGTGGTCATCGACTTCTGGGCCACCTATCGGAGCGGCGTTCCCCAGGCCCAGGATGACGCGGCCGAGCTGGCCTGGGTCGACGTGGGTGCCTTGGACCAGTATGCCGTGGCGCCGGAAACCCGTTCGGTCATCCTGAAGGCATATCGGGCGTGGCAGGCGGCAGATCCCACTTGAGCCCGGGCGCGACCATGGCCCTGGCCGGTGAGGCCCGGCCGTCCGGGATCTGAGCCTGTTTTATTTTTGACATCAGTCGCCACACCCAGGCGGGTGATGGGACGGCGATGGATGTGCAGCTACGAGCTACTACGAGCTACCTGCTACGAGCTACGACGTGGCAGCGGTTTTCGTATCTCCTCCACGCCGACGCCGGCGGAATAGCCACTTCTCGAGCTCCACGCACCACAGGGGCAGGGTACAGACCGCCAGGCTCATGAGCAGATGCTGGGCGTCCAGGGGCTCGGTTTCGAAGAAGGTGCGGGCAAAGGGTACATAGACCACCGCCAGTTGCAGGACGATCGTCAGCAGGACGGCGCCGACCATGGGCCGATTGGAGAGCAGGCCGATCCGGAAGATGGACTCCCGCTCGGAGCGCACCCCAATGGCCAGGGCCATCTGGGAGAGCACCAGGGTGGTGAAGAGCATGGTCTGCCAGGCAGGATCCCCGGCCTGCCAGTAGTAGTAGCCCAACCCCAGGGGCGCCAATCCCAACACCAACCCAATCCAGATTACATCCCAGCCCAGGCCTCGACTGAAGATGCCCTCACTGGGCGGATAGGGCGGCCGGCGCATGACGTCCGGCTCGGCCGGCTCCACCCCCAGGGCCAGGGCCGGCAGGCCGTCGGTGATCAGGTTCATCCACAGGATCTGGAGGGGGAGGAGGGGCAGGGGCATTCCCACGAAGGGCGCCAGCAACATCACCCAGATCTCGCCCGAATTGCAGCTCAGCAAAAAGCGGATGAACTTGCGGATGTTGTCGTAGATGGTGCGCCCTTCCTCCACCGCGGCCACGATGGTGGCGAAGTTGTCGTCCTGCAGCACCATGTCCGCCGCTTCCTTGGCCACGTCCGTGCCCGTGATGCCCATGGCCACGCCGATGTCCGCCTGCTTAAGGGCCGGGGCATCGTTGACGCCGTCGCCGGTCATGGCCACCAGTTCTTTCTGGCGCTGCAGGGCCTGGACAATGTGAAGCTTGTGTTCCGGCGCCACCCGGGCAAAGATGGAGACCTCCCGCACCGCCTGGTCCAGCTCTTCAGGGGAAAGCTGTTCCAGGTCCTGGCCGGTGAGCAGGCGCTTGCCATCGCCGATGCCCAACTCCTGGGCGATGTGCCGCGCCGTCAGGGGGTGGTCGCCGGTGATCATCATGGGGCGAATGCCTGCGTTGCGGCACGTTTCCACGGCCGCCTTCACCTCGGGCCGCGGAGGGTCGATCATGGCCACCAGCCCCACGAAGATCAGCTCCTGTTCCACCTCCTGCACGGCACCGTCGGCCGGCGGCTCTTCCATGCCCCGGAAGGCCACCCCCAACACCCGCATCCCGTTTTGGGCCAGCTCGTCGTGGGCGGCCACGATGCGCTGGCGGTACTCCTCGTCCAGAGGCTCCACATGGTCCCCCGCCCAGACCCGGGTCGTCACCTGCAGAAGGCTGTCCAGGGCGCCCTTGGTGAAGGCGATGTAGGGCGGCGCGCCGGCCAAGTCCACCTGATCCCAGAGGGGGCGCAGGCTTTCCGGCACAGGCGTCTCGGCCGGCGGACGTTTGTGGACGGTGGTCATGCGCTTGCGGGCGGAGTCGAAGGGCACCTCGGCCACCCGGGGGCTGAGCTCCTCCAGCTTGCCCTTGAGCAGGCCGGCCCGGGCCGCGGCCACCGCCAGGGCACCCTCCGTGGGATCTCCCACCATGCGAAAGCGCTCCCCATCGCCCTCGTTGGCCGGCTCCACCACCGCGTCGTTGCAGAGGGCTGCGCCGGCCAGCAGAAGCGAGAGAGCCGGCTGCACAGGGCCGGGCGCCGCCTCCGCCACGGAGAAGGTCCCCGCGCGTTCCCGGCTCAGGCGCTCGGTCAGGTCGATGCGTTCCCCCACCACATCCAGCACCGTGACGGTCATCCGGTTTTCCGTCAGGGTGCCCGTCTTGTCGGAGCAGATGACCGTCACCGAGCCCAGGGTTTCCACCGCCGGCAGCTTGCGGATCAGGGCGCGGCGTTTCAGCATGCGCTGGGCGCCCAGGGCCAGGGCGATGGTGACCACCGCGGGCAGGCCTTCGGGCACGGCGGCCACGGCCAGGCTGACCGCGGTGAGCATCATCAGCCGCAGATCCTCGCCCCGCAACACGCCCAGGCCAAAGATGACGACCACGATGGCCAGGGCGACCAGGGCCAGCCGCCGGCCCAACTGATCCAGCCGGCGCTGCAGGGGGGTGGGCTCGTTTTCCACCGTCTGGAGCATGTCGGCGATACGGCCCAACTCCGTCTCCATGCCGGTGGCCGTCACCACGGCCTCACCGTGGCCATAGGTCACCACCGTGCCCATGTAGACCATGTTGCGGCGGTCGCCCAATGCGGCGTTGGCTTCGACTGTGACCTCTGCCCGCTTGCTCACCGGCTCCGATTCTCCGGTGAGGGTGGCCTCCTCTACCCGCAGATTGGCCGAGGAAATCAGGCGGCCATCTGCGGGGACCAGATTGCCCGCTTCCAGCAGGATGATGTCGCCGGGGACCAGCTCCCGGGCCGAAATTTCCTGGACATGGCCGTCTCGCCGGACCCGTACCTTGGGGACGGCCAGCTTCTTCAGCGCGGCCATGGCCTGCTCCGCCTGGTATTCCTGGCGAAAGCCCAGCACCGCGTTGAGCACCACGATGGCCAGGATGGCGACCGCGTCCTTGTAGTCGCCCAGGAGGGCCGAAATGACAGCGGCCACGATGAGAACCACCACCAGGGTGGAGGAGATCTGCTCCCACAGGATCTGCCAGGGGGACTTCCGTCCCCGCTCCACCAACTCGTTGGGACCGTAGCGGTTCAGCCGTTCCCGGGCTTCGGCGGCGGAGAGGCCCTGCTTGGCGTCGCTACCCAGGGCTGCCAGGACTTCTTCGATGGATTGGTGATGCCAGTCGCTCATGATGAACCTCTGCTTGCTTGTGGTGGCGTGGTGGTCAGGACATCCCGGCGGAAATTCGCCCATGGCATCCACCCGAACGGGGCAGCCGGATCTGCGCCATCGAACTGACGGCAGATGGTCAGCGTCTCCCGGCTGGTGATATCGCTGCCCGACCGTGGATTCGTCCTGGCCGCCATTATAAAGGCCGCCGAAAGGGACAGCAACCGGGATTTTGCGATCCACAATCCCACAGTCTACCAGTCGTCGCCTTTTCGTAGGCACGGCTCGTAGCTGCGCTTCGTCGCCTCTCCTGCATCCTTACTTTCTTTACGCAGGGCTTCGGCTCAGGTTGCGTCTGCTCCCTCCATCCCCGCTCGCCCAAATCTCAATCGTCCACGATTTCGATGCAGACGGCGCTGCATGGGAGGACGCCGCCTTTGAGGATGCGCACTCCACGAAGGGACAACCACCACGGCGCGGAGTCGGCATCCTCAGTCGTAGGTCCGCTTTCCATACCGGACCTGCGAAATCATAGGTGCCACGTCCTGGTGTCATAACCGTGGGCGCGGTGACGAATGTCCCCCAGAGGCTGGGACATCCTTACCCTGGCCATGCTGGAGCGGGTACCGGCTACGTGATATACTAAAGGCTGGACCCGGGTTGTCCGGCCGAGTCCGCGCGAAGGAATCCAATTCTGGTACCCTGAAACCATGACCCAATACCACGATCTGCCCTATCGCCTGCCCCTGGCAGAATCCCTGAACAGTACCGAAGTTCTCCAGTCCATTTTGGACGCGGCCCCCATCGCCATCGTTATGGTGGACCAGCAAGGCAACATCGTCTACGCCAACGAGAAGCTGGCCCACATGTTCGGCTACAGCCAGCAGGAGCTCCTCCAACAGCCCATTGAGCTCCTCATGCCGGAGCGCTTCCGCCAGGACCACCGGGCCCACCGGGCGGACTTTGCTCTCCATCCCCGGGTCCGCCCCATGGGATCTGGCATGGACCTGGCCGCCCGCCGCAAGGACGGCACCGAGTTTCCCATCGAGGCGGGGCTCAGCCCTATCCAGGTGGGGGACGAGATGCTGGTAGTGGGCTCCATCACCGACGTGTCCCGCCGTAAACAGATTGAGGAGATGCTGGAGCAGCGGGTGGAAGAACGCACCCGGGAGCTTGAGCGGCGACGACAGGTAGCGGATGGCCTGCGGGATATCCTGGCCATCCTCAATTCCAATCGCACCCTGCGGGAAACCCTGGACTACATTGTGGGCCAGGCATGCCGTCTCCTCCATGCCGACGCCAGCGCCATCTACCAGTTGGGCGACGAAGAGGGCATGTTCATCGTCCAGGCTGCCTACGGCTTGCCGCCCGAGTTGTTGCCCGAGCTGCCCCACACACAGCCGGCCGGGCAAGCCAATCCTGACGGATTCCCCACCGGCAGCGGTCCCACGGCTTCCACGCCCCGCGCGCCCCATACCTCCCCGCAGAGCCTGCCGTCCAGGCCCCGGGTCACCCGCCAGGCCGACTTCGTGCAGATTCGCGCCGGCGATGGCGCTGAAGAGCCCGGCACCCAGCCCGGGGATGCCCAGGATCCCCTGGAGAATCACTATCAGGCCGTCCTGACTGTTCCCCTGATCATCAAAGAGGACATTTACGGCAGCCTGATGCTTTATTACCGGGAGCCGCGCAAATTTTCGGTGGAGGAGATCGAACTGGCGACCACCATGGGCGATCAGACGGCCCTGGCCATCGAAAATGCCCGCCTGCGTACCCAGGTAGAGCATTCGGCCGTGGCGGCGGAGCGCAACCGAATCGCCCGGGACCTCCACGACTCGGTGACCCAGACCCTCTTCTCGGCCAGCCTGATCGCGGAGGTGTTGCCCAAGCTGTGGGCCCACAACCCCGAAGATGGCCGGCGTCGACTGGAGGAGTTGCGTCAGTTGACCCGGGGCGCGCTGGCAGAAATGCGCACCCTGTTGTTGGAGTTGCGGCCTGCCACCCTGATCGAAGTGGACCTGGGCGAGCTCCTGCGCCAGCTGACGGAAGCCATCACCGGCCGGGCCCGGGTCCCCATCGACCTGACCCTGGAGGGAGATCACCCCCTTCCCCCCGACGTGAAGGTTGCCTTCTACCACATCGCCCAGGAGGCCCTGAACAACGTGGCCAAGCATGCCCGTGCCCAGCACGTGACGGTCCACCTGGTGCGCCAGCCCGAGGGCGCCTGCCTGACCGTGACCGATGATGGGCGCGGCTTTGTGTTGGATGCCGTGACCCCGGAGCATCTGGGCCTGACCATCATGCACGAGCGGGCTGACGCCATCGGCGCCCGGTTGGAAATCACCAGCCGCCGGGGGCAGGGCACCCAGGTGCAGGTCACCTGGCATGCCCCAGCCACAGATGAGGCAGAGCAGGCCGAAGAGAATCGGTGTTCATCGGTGTAACCTGTGGATCATGCAGTGAAGCCTGGTCTACGACGGCAAAGAACATGCGGTAAGGATCATGACGGTGACGAAGCAATCGACCATTCGGGTGATGCTGGTAGACGACCATGCCGTGGTTCGCAGCGGCCTTTCGGCCTTCCTGTGGGCGTTCGACGACCTGGAGCTGGTGGGCGAGGCCGCTGACGGGGCCGAGGCGTTGGCCCTGTGCGAACGACTCCAACCCGATGTGATTTTGATGGACCTGATGATGCCCCGGATGGACGGTGCAGCCGCAACCCAGGCCATCCGGGCCCGCTATCCCCACATCCAGGTGGTGGCGTTGACCAGCTTTAAGGAGGATGAGCTGGTCCAGGCTGCGCTGAAGGCCGGCGCCATCGGCTATCTGCTGAAAAACGTCTCGGCCGATGAGCTGGCCCAGGCCATCCGCGCCGCCTACGCGGGCCGACCCACCCTGGCACCTGAAGCCGCGGAGGCCCTGATCCACAACGCCCGCAACGCCGATCGCCTGCCCCCCGGACAGGCCCTCACCGAACGGGAGCGGGAGGTGCTGGCCCTGATGGTGGAGGGGCTCAACAACAGCGAAATTGCCGAGCGGCTGGTCGTCAGCCGTTCCACCGTCAAATTCCACGTGAGCAACATCCTCTCCAAGCTGCAGGCCAACAGCCGCACCGAGGCGGTGGCTGTGGCGCTGCAGAGGAAACTGGTCGGCTAAGGAGAAGGGCCCATGACCCCGGAAACAGCCCGCTTCGACACGGCCCAGGTGGAGGCCTACCTGAGCCAGCTCCATGGCCAGCCGGCCACCGTGCTGGAGATGACGGGCCTCAGCGATAAGGCCATATCGGCCCCGGCAACGGACACGGCCGGCGGGGAGGCCGACCGGCGCTCCCTCAAGGTGTTCGGCTACGGCCGGCCCGTCCTGATCCGCTATCGGGTGGATGGCCAGGAGCACCGGGTGGTGTTGCACACGGCCGCCGCGGACCACTTCGGGCACGAAACCCGGGCGGACCGGGCCGCGGCCCTGTTGCGGTGCTACGATACCTTTAACCACCTGCCCCGGCACGTGCCCGCGCTGGATGTGGGCGCTTTCTTCCACACCACGCCCGATGCCAGCCCCGCACTCCATTCCCTGGGCGCTGCCGGTGAGTTCTTCCTCCTCTCCCGTTTCGTGCATGGGCAGGCCTACGCCCAGGACCTGGTACGCCTGCGGGATGGCGGCGACCTCACAGACCGGGATCGGGCCCGGGCCGAAGCGTTGGCCCGCTATCTGGCTGAAATCCACGCCCAGAAGTTCCCCGTCGACCAGGAGGAGACCGGCCCGCGGGACCGACGGGCCCTCTACCGCCGTCGCATCCGGGACACGGTGGGCAGCGGTGAAGGCATCATGGGGCTGGTGGACAGCTATCCAGATGACTTTGCCCTGCTGCCGCCGGACTGGCTACGGGAGGTGGAGCAGGCCTGTGTGGCCTGGCGTTGGCGTCTGAAAGGACAGGACCACCGGCTGGCCCAGGTACACGGCGACTTCCATCCTTTCAACGTCCTCTTCACCGGCGATGTGGAGTTCGCCCTCTTGGACCGCAGCCGGGGGGCCTGGGGGGAGCCGGCGGACGATGTGAGCTGTATGGCCATCAACTACCTGTTCTTTTCCCTCCAGCGTGTCGGGCGGCTGGCCCCGCCCTTCGAAACCCTCTGGACCCTCTTCTGGGAGACCTACCTGGATGCCACGGGCGATGAGGAGCTGTTGTCCCTGGTGGCGCCCTTTCTGGCGTGGCGGGGGCTGGTTCTGGCCAGCCCCGTCTGGTACAACGTGGGGGATGATGTGCGGCGCCTGCTCTTCGGCTTTATCGATCACGTGTTGGGCGCGGCGTCCTTCGACCCCAATCCAGCGGCCGTCAACCGGTACCTGGTGCCCGTTTCGTGAGGCGAGTCATGGGTAGGGACGAGACATCACCCGGCTGGGCCGTCTGGTTTACCGGCCTGCCCGCGGCTGGCAAGACCACCCTGGCCCGGACACTGCAGCGGCGCCTGGCCAGGGAAGGGATCTGCGCCGTGCTGCTGGATTCTGACGAGCTGCGGCCCATCCTCACACCCCAGCCAACTTTCACGCCCGGGGAACGGGAGGATTTCTACCGGCGGCTGACCCAACTGGCAGCCACTCTGGTGGAGCAGGGCGTGCACGTTCTCATCGCGGCCACCGGCAACCGCCAACACTATCGGGATTTCGCCGCCCGGCTCCTTCCTCACCTGGCCCTGGTCTGGGTCCGCTGCGCCCCCGAGACCTGCCGCCGCCGGGACCCCAAGGGGCTGTACCGCCGGGCCCTGGCGGGCGAGATCCGCAATTTCCCCGGGGTGGATGCGGCCTATGAGCCCCCTGCTGAACCGGTCGCCGTGGTAGACACCGACCGGGAGGGGCCGGATCAGGCTGTGGAGCGCCTGTTGGTGACCCTGCCCTTTCTGCGCTCGGGAGATAGCGGCTGAGGCGAGCCGGTTGGTCCACTTTTCCAGGATTTACTGCCCCCTTGCAAACTCCTGGGCTCTGTGGTTCAATCAGGATGCCCGCAAGGGCAGCCAACCAATGTTTTTTCGTTGATCAGAAGGCGAGGTGTTATGGCGGAATCGGATGTGGCCATTGTGGGAGGCGGGCCGGCGGGGCTGGCTGCCGCCCGCTACGTGTTGCACGCCCAGTTGCAGGCGACCATCATCGCCCCAGAGCTGGGCGGCTGGGTGGGCAATCGCTTCACCCTGCGCGGCCAGGAGCCGGTGGATTCAGTCTGGGGGGGCGGGCTGGTCCATGAGTTTGAGCAGCGGGTCCGGGAGCGCCCTGGGGCTACCTACGTGCAGCAGGAGGCCAGCCGGATCACCCGCCAGCCGGAAGGCACCTTCCGCATCACCCTGGCCGATGGGTCGGAAATCGCCGCCCGGACCGTCATCGTGGCCACTGGCGCCCGCCCCAAGCGCCTCTACGTGGCCGGCGAGCGGGAGTTCTGGGGCCGGGGCGTCAGTTTTTCGGCCATCAGCCATGCGCCCCTCTTCAAAGATCGGAATGTGGCCGTGGTGGGCAGCGGGGACCGGGCCCTGATCGCCACGCTGGAGCTGGCCGCGCTGGCCCGGCAGGTCTACCTGATCGTGGCCCAACCCCAGGAGCTGGCCGAGCTCCCCCTGGCGGCCAAGGTGATGGCCCGCCCCAATGTCTCCCTCTTCCGGGATTGGGAAGTTCAGGAGGTGGTGGGGGATGAGTTTGTCACTGGCATCAGCCTGGTGGGCAGCAACGGCGAGACCCGCCAGGTGGCGGTGGAAGGGGTCTTCGTCCAGTTTCCCCTCCTGCCCAACAACGAGCTGGTGCGGGGGCTGGTCACCCTGGACGAGGATGGCCACATCTATGTCAACCACCGCTGCGAGACAAATGTGCCGGGCCTCTTCGCGGCGGGAGATGTGACCAACATCCACGCCGAACAGGTGCTGGTGGCCATCGGGGAAGGCGCCAAGGCGGGCCTGAGTGCATGGGAATACCTGGTGACCCTGGACTGATCCTCGGACTCCGGACTTCGGACTCCGGACTCAAGTGACGTCTATCGGCTGGATTGGAGAAAGGAAGCACAGGCCATGGGCAAGTACATCGGTATTCTGACTGCAGGTGGCGATAGCCCGGGTCTGAATGCCGCCATCCGCGGCATCGGCAAGGCTGCCCACACCTACCCCGGCATGCAGGTCATCGGTTTTCGGGATGGTTTCCGCGGGCTGATGGAAAACCGCAGCGTCCGGTTGGAAAGCGATGTCCTCTCGGGTATCCTCACCCTCGGCGGCACCATCCTGGGCACCAGCCGGGATAAGCCCCACCGCATGCCCGTGGGGGGCAAGGTGATGGACATGCGGGATGTGATTGTGGATAACTATCACAAACACCACCTGGACGGCCTGATCTGCCTGGGGGGCGGCGGTACCCAGAAAAATGCCCTTCAACTGGTGGAAAAGGGCCTGAATGTCATCACCCTGCCCAAGACCATCGACAACGACGTGGCTATGACCGACGTCACCTTTGGCTTTGACACCGCCCTGGGCATCGCCACCGAAGCCATCGACCGCCTCCACAGCACGGCCCACAGCCATCACCGCATCATCGTGGTGGAGATCATGGGCCACAAGGTGGGCTGGCTGGCCCTGGGCTCCGGCATCGCCGGCGGCGCGGACGTCATCCTCATCCCAGAGATCCCCTACGACGTCCACATCGTGGCCGAAGCCATCCGACGGCGCAGCCAGGAAGGCAAACGTTTCAGCATCGTGGCCGTGGCCGAGGGGGCCATCTCTAAGGAGGATGCCGCCGCGCTGGAGGAGGCGCGCCAGGCCAAGAAAGAGGCCAAGACCAAAGAGGAGCGGAAGAAGGCCAAGGCCCGCCTGGCGGCCCTGGAGGAAAACCATGCCGGCAACACCATGCGCCTGGCCCAGCAGCTGGAAAAACTCACCGGCCTGGAGTCCCGCCTGACCATTCTGGGACACCTGCAGCGGGGCGGTACGCCCTCGGCTGCGGATCGCCTGCTGGCCACCCGCCTGGGCACCGCCTGTGCCGAGCTGGTCAACCAGGGCGTCTACGGCGTCATGGTGGCGGCCCGGGGCGAGGAAGCGGTGCCCGTGCCCCTGGAAGAGGTGGCCGGCAAGTTGAAGATGGTGCCCCTGGACCATCCATGGATCGAGTCGGCACGCCGGGTGGGGACCTGCCTGGGCGATTGACGACGGATACGCTTCACCCGCGGGGCAGTGGCGCCCGCTCCACCAAGAGGATCACGGAGATGGCCTCGGACCCCCGCGCCCAGGTGGATTTCACCTTCATCCGCTACGCCCAGTGCTGGGAGGATGCCGATGTGCTCCTGCAGGCCCTGGCCATCCAGCCCCACCACACCTGCCTGTCCATCGCCTCGGCGGGGGACAACACCCTGGCCATGGTGGCCCAGGGGCCGCAGCGGGTCATCGCCCTGGATCTGAACCCGGCCCAGCTGGCCTGCCTGGCCCTGCGGGTGGCCGCCTATCGGGCGCTGCCCTACGAGCAGATGTTGGCCCTGCTGGGCGTCCGCCCCAGCTCCTGCCGCCAGGAGCTCTACCGCTGTTGCCGACCCTGGCTGTCGCCCCAGGAGCGCCACTTCTGGGACGCCCGTCCCCAGGCCATCGCCCGGGGCATCGTGAACGTGGGCAAGTTTGAGCGCTATCTTCGCTTCTTTGGCACCCGCATCCTGCCCCTGATCCATTCCCGGGCCGTGCGGGAGCAGCTCTTGCAACCCCGGAGCCGGGCCGAGCGGGAGCGCTTCTACGTCCGCCATTGGGACAACTGGCGCTGGCGATTGCTCTTCCGAATCTTCTTCTCCCGTCCCCTGCTGGGCCGGCTGGGTCGGGATCCCCGCTTTTTTGCCTACGCCCAGGAAGATGTGGCCGGCCATCTCCTGGCCCGGACCCGTCACGCCCTGACCGAACTGGACCCATCCCAAAATCCCTACCTGCAATGGATCCTCCTGGGACATCATGGGGATGCCTTGCCCTATGCCCTGCGGCGCGAGCATTTCGACGCCATCCGCGCCCACCTGGACTGTCTGGAATGGCGGTGCCTGTCCCTGGAAGCCTACCTGGAGACCTGCGCGCCCCGCTCCATCGACCGGTTCAACCTGAGCGACATCTTCGAGTACATGTCTCCCGACGCCTATCGGGCGGTGTTGGAGCGGCTGGCCGACTGCGGACGCCCCGGCGGCCGGCTGGTCTACTGGAACATGCTGGTGCCCCGTTCTCGTCCCCCGGAGCTGGCCCACCGGCTGCGTCCCCTGGCCGAGCTGGCTCAGGCCCTGCACCAACAGGACAAGGCCTTCTTCTATCGCGCGCTGGTGGTGGTGGAGATCTGCTGAACCGGTGATGACATCTGCGCAGGAAATGCTGGTCATCCTGGCCAAGATCCTCCTGACCCTGGGCGCGGTCCTGGGGTGGATGTGGGTGCTGGCGGGCTACCAACGGCGCCGGCAGCCCCATCCTGAATGGGTGCGCAAGGGGATGCATCTGGGGGGTGGCCTCATTGCCCTGGCCATGCCCTGGCTCTTCGACGAGCGCTGGCCGGTGATGGTGTTGGGGGTGCTGGCTGCGGCTGGGTTGGGCCTGGTGCGGAGCGTCCGGGTGCTGCGGGAGGGGCTGGGCAGCGTGACCGGCAGTGTGGCGCGCAAGACGTGGGGGGAGATCTGGTTTCCACTGGGGGCCGCGGCCACCTACGGGATCTCCGCCGGCGATCCCCTGGTCTACAGCATCGCCATCCTGATCCTCACCCTGGCCGACGCCGGCGCCGGGCTGGTGGGGACTTTCTACGGTACCCGACGTTATCGGGTGTTCCAGGGAGAAAAAAGTGTGGAAGGCTCTTTGACCTTTTTCTTGCTGGCGTTGCTGTGTGTCGACCTGCCCCTCTGGCTGGCGGGACCCATGGGCGGTGCATCGGTGCTGGCCGTGGCCCTGTCGGTGGCCTTGCTGGCGACCCTGCTGGATGCCGTGTCCTGGTGGGGGCTGGACAACCTGCTGATCCCCGTCTGTTCTTGCCTGCTGCTTCAGCACTTGTTGACGCCGGAGCCATCAGCCTGGGCGATGCTGTTGCCCGGACTCCTGGCCCTGCCGGTGCTGGCCCTGGTCCTCTGGCCCCGGCTGGCAGCCCGGGCGAGGATGGGATAGGACGCTTTTAGAGAGGACTGGCATTGCCATGAAGCTACAATGGACGACCCACACACCGCCGCCGGCCTTCTTCTCGCTGCCCGGCCCATCCGGCGCATCCCTGACGCCTGCCACGCCTTCGGTGCGGGAGGCCGATGCCCACGGGCTGGTGACGGACCGCCACGGCCAGGCCCTGGCCCGGGCCTCCCTCTGGTGGCGGCACGTGCCAGCCTATCCCGGCGAGCGGCTGGGGCTCATCGGCCACTATGCCGCCACCGACGACCAGGCGGCCGCGCATCTGCTGGCAGAGCTCTGCCGGAGGCTGGCCCAGGAGAGCTGTACCCTGGCCGTGGGGCCCCTGGATGGCAGCACCTTCCGCGCCTATCGGTTCGTGACCGAACGGGCGCCGGGGGGACAGGAGCGCCCCCCCTTCTTTCTGGAGCCCGATCAGCCCGATGCCTGGCCCCGCCAGTTTGTGGCGGCTGGCTTTGAGCCTCTGGCCCACTATTTTTCCGCCTGGGGAAAGCTGCCGCAATCGGATCCACGGCTGTCCGAGCTGGAGGAGCGGATGCGCGCCCACGGCATCACGGCCCGGCCGGTGGACCTGGCCCACTTCGCCGACGAGCTGCGACGCCTTTACCCGGTGGTGTTGCGCAGCTTTCAGCACAATTTTCTCTACACCCCCATCGGCGAGGCGGAGTTTCTGGCCCAGTATCACCCCCTGGCTTCCCACATCCTGCCGGAGCTGGCCCTGCTGGCCGAGCGCCAGGGCGACCTCATCGGTTTCCTCTTTGCGATTCCGGACCTGGCCCAGGCCCGGCGGGGGGAGGCGGTGGATACGGTGGTGATCAAGACGGTGGGCATCCTGCCAGAGTACAGCGGCCTGGGAGTGGGGAGCTGGCTGGTGGCCCGGTGCCAGCAGCAGGCCCGGGCCCTGGGGTTCCGCTACGTGATCCACGCGCTGATGCTGGAGGAGAGCCGTTCCCGCCGGATCAGCGGACGCTATGCCGCGCCCATGCGGCGCTACACCCTCTACGCGCGCCGCCTGCGGGATGGATGATGCCTTCCCGGTGGGTGGCTTTTTCCCCCTGCTCTACCCCTTCAACGCACCGGCCATCAGGCCTTCGATGAAGTAGCGCTGCATGGTGACGAAGATGATGATCACCGGCAGGGTGGCCAGGACCGCGCCGGCCAGCACCAGCCCATACTGGTCGCCGTAGGGACCGCGCAGGGTGGGCAGGGCCAGGTTGATGACGTACATGACCCGGTCGTTGATGACGATCAGGGGCCAGAGGAAGTCGTTCCAGGCGCCATTGAAGAAGATGATGCCCAGTACGGCAATGGCTGGCTTCAAGTTGGGCAGGGCAATGCGGAAGAAGATGCTCAGCTCGTTGGCGCCATCCATCCGGGCCGCTTCCATCAGCTCGGTGGGAAGCGCCAGGGAGTACTGGCGGGCCAGGAAGATGCCGAACGCGTTGGCCGCAAAGGGGACGATCATGACCCAGTAGGTGTTGAGCCAGCCCAGGCCCACCATCATCTTGTAGAGGGGCACCAGCAAAATCTCGAAGGGCAACGTGAGGCTGGCCAGGATGAAGATGAAGAGTTGTTGTTTGAGGGGGAACTCATATTTGGCGAAGGCAAAACCGGCCAGCATACACAGGAGTAGGGATAGCAACGTCCGCCCGCCGGCCACGATGAAGGTATTCAGGAACCAGCGGGTGAACAGGGTTTCGGTGAAGAGTTTGGTGTAATTATCGGGGAAGAAGGTCTCCGGCAGCAGCTTCACCGGAAAGGTAAAGATCTCGTACTGGGGCTTGAACGAAGCCGAGATCATGTAGAGAAAGGGCAACGCCGTCAGAAAGACTGCGCCCATCAGGATCAGATTGGTCAGGACGATGAAGAGCTGTCGGCGAAGCTTGGAAGTGGAGCGTGCGTGCTTGCGGGGTTGGGAGAGCGTTTGTACAGCCATCTCTAGTGATCCTCACGGAAGGCGCCGAAGAAGCGCAGGTTGATCAGGGCCAGGGTGACGACGATCAACACCAGCGTATAGCCGATGGCCGAGGCGTAGCCCAGGTTGAAGTAGGAGAAGCCGGTGTTGTAGAGGTACATCACCATGCTGATGGATTGATCCCGGGGGCCGCCGCCGGTCAACAGGTAGGGCTGGGTGAAGATCTGATACGAACCGTTGATGGCGGTGATGACCACGAAGAGGATCACCGGCCGCAGCAGGGGAATGGTGATGCGAAACAGGATGGTCCACGCGTTGGCCCCATCCATGGCCGCGGCCTCCTCCAGCTCCCGCGGAATGTTCTGCAGCCCGGCCAGGAAGTAGAGGGAATTGAGGCCGGTAAACTGCCAGATCAAGAGCAGGATGATGGAAAACTTGACCACCTTGGGATCCCGCAGCCAGCCGATCTTGGCCCCCTCGCCGAAGAGGCTGACCAGGTAGCTGTTGATCAGGCCCGAGTTGTAGTCGTAGAGGATGCCGAACATCAGGGCCACCACCACCCCGGAGGTCAACAGGGGCACGAAAAAGGCCAGGCGGTAGAAACTCTTCAAATTGAGCCAGGGGACCAGCCACGAGTGGACCACCACGGCCAGGATGAAGGCCAGGGGGATCTGCAGGAAGAGGCTGCCCAGGGCATAGACGGTGGAGTTGATGACCGACTGTTTGAAACGGGGATCGGCCAACAGGTTGATGTAGTTGCTCAGCCCCACAAATTCGGGCGTGCTGATGCCCTGTTGTTTGTGAAAGCTGATCCAGAAACTGTTGAGGACGGGGTAGGCCAGGAAGATGGCGAACAGGATGAAAAACGGCGCGATGTACAGGTAGGGGACGATCTTGATCTGATTCCGTTGCCACCAGTAGCCCAGCCCAGAGTATTGCTTGGCGGCCACATCGGCCTGGAGCGGACGACTTTGATTGACTGCCATGGGGCAAAGCTCTCCTTCACCGTAGAGTCGCCGGTATCGGGGCACCGGCCTGGAACCGGGATTCCCACCGGTGGCCGCGGCGGCGAACCGCGCTGGGGCCCGCCGCCACGGTATGCCAGTGGACTTCGGTTACATGGACTTGATACGCTGCAATTCCGTTTCCAGATCCGCAAACAGGGTGTCGTAGTCCTGGTTGTTGTCCTGCAGAACCGGGGTCAGGACAATGTTCTGGAAGGCGGTGTGGAACTCCGGCGCCCACGGTGACTGGTAGATGCGGGGCATGGCGTCGGCCAGCTTCAGGTAGAGCTCACCGATGACCTGGCCGCCGTAGTAGTCGTAGGGCTCGTTGAGGATGGGGTCGGTCAGCACCGGCTTGTAGGTGGGGATGATGCCCCGCTGCTGGGTATCCTCCAGCACCGCCCTGGTCAGGTGGGTGAACTCGATGATCATCCACGCCTCTTCCGGGTGCTGGGCCAGCTTCGGGATGCTGACGCTGGTGCCGCCGTGGGTGGCCGTGGGCAGGCCTTCGCCGATGCCGCCGGGCAGCTCCTGCAGGCGCCACTCTCCTTCCTGCCCCGGGCCGATTTTGTCATCCCGGCCCAGCTTGCCGTTGTGCCAGGGCGCGCCCATGGTGGTGGCAATCTGGTTCTGGCGGAAGGCTTCCCAGTAGATGGGGGGCGACCAGGTGGAGTCGCCGGTGACCGGCGCGATGGTGGCGAAGCCCAGGTCGTGGACCATGCTGCGCTGGTATTCCAGGATCTCCTTGCCCAGGTCGTTGAGGCCGCCGAAGTCGCCGTTTTCGTCGAACATCAGCCCACCGGCGGCGTAGAGCATGATCTGGAAGTCGCCGTCGTGGAGGTCGTGGAAGGAGATGATGTACATGTCCTTCTCACGCTTGAGGATCTCCCCGGCCACCTTGAGATCTTCCCAGGTTTTGAAGGGGGTTTCGATGCCCAGTTCGTCGAAGACCGCCTTGCGATAGGCCAGGGTGCAGGCGTTCATCTCGTTGCCGATGCCATAGATGGCCCCCTGCCACGACCAGTAGTCCACCGCCGAGCCCAGCACCAGGTCGTTGATCTTGTCGCCGATCAAGTCCGTAAGATCCACGAAGCAGATCTCCTGGCCCTTGAAGAAGGCGGCCATGCGCCCCTGTTCCACCCGCATGATGTCGGGCACGCCCACGCCGGAGGCACAGGCGGCCAGCATCTTGTCGTGGATCTCGTTGAAGGGCGCCACCACTTTGTTGAGGCTGATGTTGGGGTGCTCGTCGGTGAAGCCGTAGTTCTTCATGGCATCTTCCAGCCACTGGAGGCCCTGTTCCCAGTGGGCCCAGGCTTCCACCACCACTTGGGTATCGGCGGGCGGGGCGGCTGCCTCACTGCCGGTGGCCGCCTGCTGGGATTGGCCGCCGGGCGCCGAGGGCGCGCAGGCGCTCACCAGGGCAGCGCCGCCCACGGCCGCGCTGAGTTGCAAAAAGTGACGGCGGCTCATCTGACCACGTTTCGATTGTCCTGAAGTGAACATGCACCATTCCTCCTCAAAAATGGAAATAGAAAGGACATAGAGCAAACGCGAATCTTGGGGGGAGTCGCGTTCAGCCGCGTGATACGGGCCGGCGTGTCGGCCGCGAAGCGGGCGGTTACACTGCACCATGCACCCGCGCCCAGGCGAAGCGGGGGATCGGAAACGTTTTCGGCTGTCGTCAACAAAATTTATCGTCAAGAGTGAAAGGCTCTGGGGAGGCGATGTTTTTATGCGTTAGAGAGTTGAGCCTTTCGATCTCCGCAGGGTTCTGTTCCATGTACAGAGATGTGGGAATGGCGCCCACAATATACTGCGCGCCGGGTCTTTTGTCAAGGTGAGAAAAAAGCTCGCCCCGGCGACCGTGACGGCTCCCCGGCCGGCAAAGAGCTGGAAAAAATCTCAAAATTGGTGCTTGACAAATCTCCAACCGCGTGATATTGTAACGATACACTAAAACGTTACACTCAGCCCAACCGAAAACAGACCAGGGATCGCCGGCGCTTCTCCCCAGACAACGACGCTCTGCCCAAAATCACCTGGTGCAGCAGCTCGAGCATCTCGGGGAGGCTGCTGTGGCAGTTGACTTTTGTCGTGCAGATAAGTGTATCGTTTTACCTGGTTGGTTTTATCTTGATTTATCCCTGGTATTATTCGAATCACTGGACATCTGCCATGAGCAACAACGACAAGGTCACCATCGTTGATGTGGCTCGGCTGGCGAATGTTTCCGTCAGCACCGTTTCGAACCTGCTCAATGGACGCGATGAGCGGATGCGTCCCAGCACCCGAGATCGGATCCTGGCGGCCATCCGGGAACTGGGCTATACCCCCAACCAGGCGGCCCGGCAGCTGAAAACCGGGCAGGCCTCCATCCTGGGTCTGATCGTCCCATCGGTGGCGAACCCATTCTATGGCGTCTTCGCCCGGGAAGTGGAGAAAGCAGCCCTGGCCCTGGACTACCAGGTCCTCCTGGGCAACAGCGAGCGGGATCCAGAGCGGGAGCGGATCTACGCAGAGGCGTTGTGGAGCCAGGGGGTACGGGGCCTCATCTTCGGCTCGTCCCTGGTGGCTTTTACCCACCTCCACGACTTGATTCAGCGGGGCCTGCGGGTGATGGCCTTCGACCGCCCCGGACAGGCTGCGGACCAGGTGCCCATCGACTCCATCGGCGTGGATAATGTGCAGGCTGCCCGTCTGGCTACCAAGCATCTGCTTGCCCTGGGCCACCGCCGCATCGGCTTCCTCTCCGGCCCTATCCGCACGGTCAGCCGCATGGATCGGCTGGCGGGATATCGCAGCGCATTGGAGGAAGCCGGCATCCCCTACGATCCCCAGCTGGTCTGGCAGGGGGCGGAACCGGACAACTTCGGCGATTCCGAGGCCGTGGAGCTGGGCCGGCAGGGTGCCCACGCCCTTCTCAGTCTGACGGATCCGCCCACCGCCCTGGTCACTGTGAACGACATGTATGCCTTTGGCGCCTATGCCGGCGCTCGGGACCTGGGGCGCCACATTCCGGAGGATCTTTCCGTGGTGGGCTTTGATGACATCATGCTCTGCCAGGTGGTTGAACCGCCCTTGACCACCATCCGCCAGCCGGTGGCCGAGATCGCCCGCATGGCGGTCCAGCGTCTGGTGGGGCGCCTCCAGAACGAGGTCGATGAAGAGCCGGGCCATATCACATTGCCCTCCCAACTTGTGGTGCGGGCATCCACGGCCCCCCCAGTCAGCTAACTGTTGCCGGCTGGATGACCGCCGAGGGGCGCCGGGCCGCATCCGTGTTGTCCGGTATGGGCGGGAGACGAACCGCGAAAGACCAGCGATTAAAGATTGAGACGAAAGGAAAGGTTTGACCATGCAACTGGACCTATCGGGGAAAAATGCCCTGGTCACAGGTGGTAACATCGGCATCGGTGCTGGCATTTCGGAGGCCCTGGCCAGCTGTGGCGCGGCGGTTGCCCTGACCTACTTCTCCCATCAAGAGGCGGCCATGGAGACGGTGGCGCGCATTGAGCGAGCGGGTGGGCGCGCCTTCGCCTTCCAGTTGGACGCCACAGACAGTGCCCAGGTAAACGCGGTGGTGAACCAGGCGGCAGAGGCGTTGGGCGGGGGAATTCACATCCTGATCAACAATGCCGGCCACCTGGTGGGGCGGGTCTCTGTGGCGGAGATGGATGACGCCCACTGGCACAAGGTGTTGGATGTCAATCTCTCCAGCGCGTTCTACGTCACCCGGGCCACCCTCCCCTTCATGCCCAATGGGGGGCGCATCGTGAACATGTCTTCCCTGGCGGCCCGCAATGGGGGCGGCAACGGAGCGGTTCCCTACGCGGCCGCGAAGGCGGCTATCCTCGGCTTCACCCGGGGGTTGGCCAAGGAATTGGCCCCCCGCAACATCACTGTCAACGCGCTGGCCCCGGGCTTCATCGTGGATACCCCCTTCCACGAGACCTTCACCGGGGTGGAGAAGTATGACAGCATCGTGGCTGGCATTCCCCTCAAGCGTGCAGGCACCCCCCAGGACGTGGCCGGCGCGGTGCTCTACTACGTCTCCGAGCTGGGTTCCTGGATCACCGGGCAGGTGGCGGAGATCAACGGCGGGGCCTGGTTCGTCTAGTCCGTCCCGGCGGAAATCCACCAGGGCTTCCCTGGGAGCAAGCCATCAGATTTCCGCCATGTTACATGGTGTAGAGGCCTGTAAGCGAGGTTGTTTGTCTCGAGGTTGAAAGTAGACGGTTGAAAGGGGCAGTGATGGCGTACCAGTGGCAAGAGGCAATTGACTATAGCATCACGATCATCGCCCACAACATGGAGACCCTGGAGGATTTCCCCGAATCCTGTGATGGCCCAACCTGGAATCTGGTTCAGCGGGAGCGGGGCGCACCCAGTCACTGGGTGGATGGCTTCTGGACAGGGCTCCTCTGGCTGGCCTATGGCCATACCGGGGAAGACCGCTTTGAGCAGGCAGCCCGTGACTGGACAGCGCGCCTGGCCTGGCTCAAGGAGAGCGTGGCCACCCACGACTTGGGCTTCATCTTTTACCTCTCCCACGTGTTGGGAGGACGGCTGACCGGGGATGAGGGGCTCTACGAGAACGCGGTGGAAGCCGCCGCCACCCTGATTCGCCGTTTCAACCCCCGGGGGGAATATCTGCAGGCCTGGGGCACACCGGATGGTCGACCCACAGACCGGGGGCGGATCAACATCGACGTGATGATGAACCTGGAGCTGCTTTACTGGGCCAGCGAATACACCGGCGATGCCCGTTTTGCCAACGTGGCCACCCAGCATGCCCGCACCACCCGACTGGCCCTGATGCGTCCCGACGGCTCCACCGCCCAGGTGGGCGATTTCAACCCGGATACGGGCGTCTGGTTGCGGCGGGAGACCTACCAGGGCTTCTGTCACGACACCTGTTGGTCCCGGGGACAGGCATGGGGGCTGTACGGCTTTACCACCTGCTACCGCCATACGGGCATCGAGTCCTTCCTGTGGACGGCCCGGGCCATGGCCGAATACACCCTGCAAAACCTGCCTGAGGACCTGGTCCCCTTCTGGGATTACGGCTGTCCAGACATTCCCCACACCTATCGGGACTCATCGGCGGCTGCGGCGACCGCCTGTGGCCTTTTGGACCTGGCCGCCTGTGAGCCTGATCCGGACCTGGCTGCCCGATGGCGCGATTGGGCCCAACGGATCACCGACTCCTTGTGGCGCAACTATTCGACCCGGGGAACTCATATACCCGCCTTGTTGCTCCATGGCTCCCGCTCCGTTCCCCACGGTTTCATGGATCACGCCCTCATTTACGGGGATTATTACTTTTTCGAAGCGCTGACCAAGCTCACTCGTGCCGACATCGCTGAGCGCGCCTTTCCGGAGCCAGCTCGTCTGGCTGTTGTATAGCTGAAGGAGGATTCTATGACGGCAACGGCTGCCCCCAGACGCTCCCAATTTAAGTTGAGCACCTTTCGACAGGAGGCGCTGTACGGCTATCTCTTCATCTCTCCCTGGGTGATCGGCTTCACCATCTTTGCCCTGGGGCCTCTGCTCGCCTTGATCTACCTGAGCTTCACCCGGTGGGATCTGGTGGGGAGTCCCAGCTGGGTGGGCTTGCGCAACTACTCCCGTCTCATGTCCGACGAGCTCTTTTGGCAGGCCATGAAGGTGACCGTGGTGTATGGCCTGGGACGGGTGCCCCTGGGGATCATTGTCGCCCTGGGCGCGGCGCTGCTCCTCAACCAGAAGGTGAAGTTTGTGGGCCTGTGGCGGGTGATCTACTACATGCCGGTGGTGCTGCCGCCGGTGGCGGTCTCCCTGGTGTGGATGTGGATCTACAACCCCCGCTACGGGGTGCTCAACGGTTTCATCCGCCAGGTGTTGGGCCAGGAAGGGCCGCGGTGGCTCGATGATCCGATGCTGGTGCTGCCATCGCTCATGGTGATGGCCATCTGGGTGGCGGCCGGGCGTAACATGATCATCTATCTGTCGGGTCTGCAGGGTATCTCCCAGGACCTCTACGATGCGAGTTCCATCGACGGGGCAGATTCCTGGCGACAATTCTGGCAGATCACCCTGCCCCTGTTGACGCCCATCATTTTCTTCAACCTGATCACCGGCATGATCGATACGTTCAAGCTGTTCACCCAGGCCTATGTCATGACCCAGGGCGGGCCGCGCAACGCCTCCCTGTTCATCACCTACTACCTCTATCAGAAAGCGTTTCAGCAATTTCAGATGGGCTACGCTTCGGCTTTGGCCCTGGTCCTGTTCGTCGTCATCATGGTCTTGACTGTCGTGGTCTTCCGCTGGTCTCGGGCCTGGGTGTACTACGAGAGTGAAGTCGTGGGCGGAGGTAACTAAAATGGCAGATTCCAGCACAACCATCAGCCAGACACCGGCGGCGCAGGTGAGCTATGTAAGCGCCCGGCATCCGGGGTTTAAGTACATCATCACCCGTGCCTTGATCTATCTGATTCTGATTTCGGGGGCCCTGTTTATCTTCATCCCGTTGGCCTGGACGCTCAGCACCTCGTTGAAGACCGAGGCCCAGACGCTGGCCTATCCACCTACCTGGATCCCCAACCCGATCCAGTGGCGCAACTATCCGGACGCGTTGACGGCCCGGCCCTTCGACCGTTACTACATGAACACCTTCATCATCACCATTTTGAGCGTGATCGGCCAGGTGCTCAGCTCGTCCCTGGTGGCCTACGGCTTTGCCCGTTTTCGCTTCCCCGGGCGGAACCTGCTCTTCATGGTGGTGCTGAGCACGCTGATGATCCCCTTTCACCTGTTGATCATCCCCCGGTTCATCCTGTTCCGGTACCTGGGATGGCTGGATACGTTGCTGCCTTTGATTGTGCCCAACTTCTTCGGCGGCGCGTTTTCCATCTTTCTCATGCGCCAATACTTCCAGACCATTCCGCTGGAGCTGGACGAGGCCGCCAAGATTGACGGCGCGAATCCCTGGCAGACCTTCTGGCAGATTTTGCTGCCCCTGGCCAAACCAGCCCTGGGAGCGGTAGCCGTCTTCGAGTTCATGGAGGCGTGGCAGGACTTCCTGGGGCCCTTGATCTACCTCAGCTCCGACCGGAACTACACCGTCTCCGTCGGTCTGGCGGCATTCCGCAACGACTACTTCACGGCCTGGCATCTCTACATGGCTGCCGCCGCGGTGGCCATGGTGGTGCCCCTGATCGTCTTCTTCCTGGCCCAGCGTTACTTCATCAGTGGCGTCGCGTTGACGGGCTCCGGTGGCTCAAAAGGTTAACTTCCGGCCCCACGGATGGACCTGGCACGTACAGTGCCAGGTTGGGGGAACGGCAGCCTTCCAGGCGCAGCGGATTCGCTGCAGAATGCCGTTCCCGTCCATCCACCCGGTAGCCCGTTGCCGAACTGGGGTGTGCGTTTCACGTGATGTTGGCGAAATGGGTACAGTGCAGGAGGTACAACAGGACAACAGGAGGTGTTGCATCGACAGAGCATGAACAGCCCAATGGACAGCATAAAGCTGGATCGGATTCTACGAAAGTCTTTCTTGTCAGTTACAGGAGGAAACATGATGAAATTGCCCAAATTGATGTTTTTGACCGCGCTGCTGGTCGCGCTGGTCGCATTCACAGGCTGTGGCGCCCCCGCAGCGGCCCCGTCTACCGGTGAACAGAGTGGGGACAGTGCTGCCCAGGCACCCGCGGATGAACAGGCGACCATCAAGTGGTTCCTGCGCTGGGACCAAAATCGGGTGGACAATGTGGCGAAGCCCCTGATCGAACGCTTCCAGGAGGAACATCCCAACGTCACCGTCGAACTGGAGAACATCGGTAGCAGCGCTGACTACTACACCAAGCTGCAGACCACAGTCGCCGGCGGCACGGCCCCAGATGTCTTCTACCCGGCCACCCACATCGCCTACGCCCTGGCCAGCAAGGGCGCCATCCTCCCCATCGATGACTACATCGCCCGGGACAACATTGACCTTTCCCAGTACGAACCGGCCGTTTTGGATCTCTACACCATCGACGGCAAGGTCTACTGCCTCCCCCTGGATCGCGCCGCCCTGGTGGTCTTCTACAACAAGAAGATGTTTGACGAGGCCGGCGTCGCTTATCCCCAGGAGGGTTGGACCTGGGATGACTTCCTGGCTACAGCCCAGGCCTTGACCAAGGATTTCGACGGCGACGGCCAGATCGATCAATTCGGCGTGGATCAGTTCCGGGATTACTGGCCCATGGTCGTCTGGAGCAACACCGGCCATGGCCTGTTCGACGACATCCGCCATCCCACCAAGTTCCTGGGCAATGAGCCCGAAGTGATCAACTCCATCCAGTGGGTGGCCGACCTGATGCTGAAGTACCAGGTTATGCCCACGGACGAGCAGCGGGCCGACATCAGCGACCTGTTCGCGGCACAGAAGGCCGCCATGCAGGTGGTGGGCCACTGGCGGATTCCCCTCTACCTGGGCACTGAAGGCCTGGAATTCGACTTCGCGCCCCTGCCTATCGGCAAATTTGGCGAGCCGGTCAACCGGGCCGATGGCAGCTGCTTCGCCATCTCCGCCCAGACCAAGTACCCGGATATCGCCTGGGAGTTCGTCAAATTCCTGGCCGCTCCGGGCGCGGAGGGCGTCAACATGCTGCTCAACCTCAACGTCATGACCCCGGCCCTGGAGGAATTCCAGCAGGATGAGCGCTTCCTCAACCCGGAAAGCCTGCCCGGCTCCAACAAGGCCGCCTTCCTGGCCGGCAAGGAACACCTCTTCACCATGTACGATCCCATCCATCCCATGTACGCCGCCTTCGATGCGGCCTGGAAGCAGGAGTTGGGTGAGGTCTGGATTGGCGCTGCCACCGCCGAAGAAGCCATGGCCCGCCTCTCCCAGCAGGTTGAAGAGATGTTGGCCAACCTCCAGGACTACGAATAGCCCGGAGGATTGCATCGGTATTTTCGGGCAGGGCATATCGGCCGATATGCCCTGCCCGAAATCTTGGTTTTTCTGGCCGCTTTCATACCCCAGCAACTTGATCCGGATCGCACAGATGTATCACCGTAGCTTTCCCTTCCAGATGTTGTTGCTTCTCCCGAGGCTGACGGACGGGATGTCTTCAGTCGGCAAGGGCTTCCGGTGTGATGGCTGTTTCACCAACATGGAGTATCATGGCCGCGCGGGCCTCCTCTGGCTGGGGCCATGAGCCTAGCTTCTCCACGGCCCTGTGCTTCCATGCCAGGCAGCAGACCATCGCCCACCGCTACTGATCGACCGGAGGAACCCGTGCATCCCAATCTATTCCTCAGCCAGGCAGAGATCGCCGAGATTCGGCGGAAGATGGAACAATACCCCTGGGCCCAAGAAGCCTACCGTCTTCTGAAAGCCAATGCAGATGCCTGGGCGGCGCGGACGGAGATCGCCGTGCCTGAAACCGGCGGCGGCTTCTACCACGCGGCCGATGCCACCGCCTATCGAATCACCGAGGCCCATTACCGTCACGCAGATGCCGCCCGCGACCTGGGCCTGATGTTCCAGCTCACAGGGGATGGCCGATACGTGCGCAACGCCAGGGCCATCCTGTTGGATTACGCCGACAAATACCTGACCTATGAGATCCACGACAAGGAAGGGCGCACCGGTGATCGGGCGGAGGCCGGTGGCCGGGCAACGCCCCAGGGAATCAACGAAGCCACCTGGGTCATCTCCCTGGCATGGGCCTACGATCTCCTGTACAACGAGTTGGCTCCTGCCGAGCGTGCGGCCATCGAAACCCGGGTGCTGCGACCGGCCGCCGAGATCATCATGGACAACAACGAGGGGCGCCACAACCACCAGACCTGGTACAACGCGGGCGTAGGCGTGATCGGGTTCGCCCTGGACGACCCGGCGCTGATCTGGTATGCCCTGGACAAGCCGGACAGCGGCCTGCGCTTCCAGATGCAGGCGAGCATCACCCCGGAAGGGATGTGGTACGAGGGCTCCATGCACTATCAGTTCTACGTCTTGAAGGCCCTCTTCCCCCTTCTGGAGGCCGCCTACCACGCCGGCATCGACCTCTACCAGCAGGAGCCGGCCTACAAGCGCCTCTTTGACTTCATGCTCGACTACGCAGACGCAGACCTGCGCCTGCCCACCTTCAACGACGGCCGGGTCGCGGTGTTGTCGGATCCCGACCGGGCGCCTTTCTATGAGGTGGCGTACCGTCGCCTGGGCGATCCCCGTTACGCGACCGTGCTGCGGAGCTACCCCCGCACCGATCTGCTCGCCCTCCTCTACGGGGTGGCGGAGGTGCCCCAGGTGGCCCCGTTGCCCTGGCGCAGTCGATATTTCCAGGGCGCGAACCTGGCGGTCCTGCGTTCCGACGCCGGGCAGAAAAACTTACAGGCCGTGTTGAACACCCTGGGCTACCAGGGTGGCCATAGCCATCCAGATCAACTGGGCCTGGTCTTTCATGGTCTGGGCACGGTGCTGGCACCGGACGCCGGCTCCATCAAATATCGCATGCCGGCCCATGTGGCCTACTTCAAGCAGTCCATCGCCCACAACCTTCTGGTGGTGGACGGCCAATCCCAGGCGCGTACGCCGCCACCAGCCGTGCAGGCCTTCGCCGGCGGCCATCATCTCCAACTGGTGCGGGCCACCACCACCGACGCCTACCCAGGGGTGAACCTGGTGCGTACCCTCCTCCTGACGGATGACTACCTGGTGGACATTTTCCAGGCAGAGAGCGCTGCCGAACATACCTACGACTGGGTGTACCGGAACCGGGGGGAGTTCACGACTGACGCCCTGGATTTTCAACCCACAGGGGACGCCCCAGGTACAGGCCATGGCTACGAGTATCTACAGCACATCCGCGCGGCTGAACCCTGGTCGGGCGGCATCTGGCATGGGACCTGGCAGCTCGACCCCAATTGCCACGTGCGGGCGACCTTGTTGGGCGCCGCCGGTGACCGCTACTTCCTGGCCGACAGCCTGATCGCAGCGGACCAGGACGATGAGATCGCCGACTACACGTTGCCCGTGCTCATCGCCCGTCGGCGGACCCGTGCCACCCGCTTTGTCGCCCTGCTGGAACCCTACCAGTCGCAGCCCCAGGTCCACGGAATCCAGCCCCTGGCCCTCTACGATGGCGACGACCGGCCCCTGGCCTTGGAAGATGGCGTGGCCCTGGAACTCCAGCGAGGAAAGGCCCGGGAGCTGCTCATCCTGGACGACACAGATCGGGTCAAACGGGCCGAGGCCCTGGCTTCTGACGCCCGGCAGATCTGGGCCCGCTTCGAAGGGGGCCAGCTACGCGCCCTGTTCTTGGGGATGGGCAGCGAGGCCAGCGGGGCCAACTGGCGTCTCCGCCTGGAGAGCCTGGCCGCCGTTCCCGACATCCAGGATGTCGCTCTGCTGCTGGAACTTACCCAAGACAACCGAGCCCAACTGCAGAATTGCAGCTTCCGGCCCCTTGACGTTGAGCTGGAAGGGCTGCTGTCCGGTTCGCTGGAGATCTGGCAACTGGACCAGGAGGGTCAACGGCACCAGGCCGTGCAACCCAGCCAGACCGCCGCGGGTTTCGCCCGCTTTGTGATGGCCCCCCAAACCGTTTATGAAGTCGTTGGAACATGAAGTCATCCACAACGGATACCACCGCGATTGAGATCACAGCGATGAAGAAGGAGCAAAAGAACTGATGCAATACGTACCTTTGGGCAATACCGGCGAGACCGTCTCCCAGATGTGCCTGGGCACCATGATGTTCGGCGACCGCTGCGACGAGGCCGAATCGGATCGCATTCTGGCCACGGCCATGGACGCCGGCGTCAACTTCGTGGACACGGCCTGGTCTTACATGGAGGGGCGCACGGAGGAGATCCTGGGGCGCATCCTCAAAGGGCGGCGGGATAAGCTTTTCGTCGTCACCAAAGTGACCAAAAGCACCGACGGCGCCTGGATCCGCCAGAGCATCGACGAGAGCCTGGCGCGCCTGCAGCTAGACTATGTGGACCTCTACCTGATTCACTGGCCGCGCCCCCACATGCGCCCGGTCGAGATGATGGAAGCCTTGAACGACGTGGTCAAAGCAGGCAAGGCCCGGTATGTGGGCTGCTCTAACTTTCCGGCCTGGCTGCTGGCCCACTGCAACGCCATCGCCCAGCGGGAAGGGTGGGCGCCCCTGGTCTGCAACCAGGTGCCCTACAATCTGATCGAACGGGGAATCGAGGTGGAGGTGTTGCCCCAGGCCGTGGCGGAGAAAATCGCCATCACCACCTATCGCCCACTGCTCATGGGCGTGTTGGCGGGCAAATATGGCGCTGGCGAAACCATTCCCGAGGATTCTCGGGGCGCCACCGATCCCCGGGTGCCGGCCTGGCTGGAGAAGTTCGGTGCGGGGCTGGTGCGTTTCAACCAGTTCGCTGCAGAGCGGGGGCTGCATCCTGCCCAACTGGCCATCGCCTGGGTACGACATACGCCCGGCGTCACCGCGCCCATCGTGGGGGTCAGCTCCCAGCGACAACTCCAGTCCAGCCTGGGCGCCTTCGACGTGGAGCTGACTGAGGAGGAGTACAAGCAGCTGGCGGATATGTTCGATGCAGCCGTCAAAGAAGAGAGCGGCGGCAGCTATCCCAGCCTGCGCCGCTCTTTTGAACTGGTCACAAACTGACTGCCGGCGCTATGATCCATCCAGCGCCTGGCGCAGTTCATCCGGCGAGATGTTGCCCCCGCTGAGGATGAGCCCGACACGGCGGCCCTGGAGCTGTTCCCGCAGCCGCAGGGCCGCCGCCAGCGGGGCCGCGCCCGCCGGTTCGGCCAGCGTCTTGGCTTTCTCCAGGTAGAGGCGGATGGCCACCAGCAGCTCCTGGTCATCCACCAACACGAAGTCGTCCAGGTGTTGCCACAGGATCTGCTGGGGGAGCATGAAGGGCTCGCCGGTGGCCAGGCCGCCGGCAAAGGTCTCGATGGGGGCGGTGCGCCAGGTCCGCTCCTTCCAGGTGAGATAGGCTGCCGGTGCGCCCCTGGCCTGGACACCGATGACCCGAATGTTGGGGTCAACGGCCTTGGCCACCAGCGCGGCGCCGGCCGCGCCACTGCCGCCACCCACCGGCACCAAAATGACCTCCAGATCCGGCTGGGCCTCCAGCATCTCCAGGGCGTGGGTGCCCACGCCGGCGATGAGCAGGGGTTCGTCGCCCGAGGAGATGAAGCGCAGGCCCTCTTCGGCCTCCAGGGTCGCGCAGTGGCGTTTGCTGGCCTCGAAGTCCGCGCCGTGGAAGACCACTTCCGCGCCGTAGCTGCGCATGGCTTCCACCTTCACCGGGTTGGCCCCCTCCGGCACCACGATGACAGCCCGGATGCCGAAGAGCTGGGCGGCGTAGGCGATGGACTGGCCATGGTTGCCAGTGGAGGCGGTGACGACGCCCCGCTGGCGGCTGGCTTCATCCAGGTGGGCCATGAAGTTGATACCACCCCGGATCTTGAACGCGCCAATGGGCTGGTAGTTTTCGTGTTTGACGTAGACGCTCGCCCCCAGCAGGCGGTCCAGGGATGGGTAGCGATGGAGGGGTGTGGGCGGGAGGTAGCGCCGAATGACCTGGCGGGCCCGCAGGATATCCTGAAATGTAGGGGGAGAGGGCAAGGGCGGGGATGATGGCTGCATGGGCAACTGACTCCGTGGCTGGGCTGATGGTCGATGGCGATTGGCTGGCCTACTGCCCCACGTCAGCCACCAGGGGCAGGGCAGGGCCTGCGCGCCCTGGAGCTGCGGAAGGTCGCCAGGCAGCTCAATCTGTCTCCGATTCTATCCCCTTGCCCCGGAATTGGCAATTTGCTGTGCCCGGCATGGGAGGCCGGCGGCCGGGCCTGCTTACTCCCGTCCCTGTTGTTCCTGGGTGAAGTAGCGGTTGAGGCGGACCTCCCGCAGGGTGCGCAGGATGATGCCCGTGATCCACCAGGCCGTCAGGCCCATCATCAGGCCCGAGGTGCCGCCCAACAGCAGGCCGTGGGGACCGCCGGCCAGGACACCGCTGACGGAGCCCGAGAGGGCCCCCATGAGCGCCAGAAAGAGCAGTTGTTGCATGGTCAATCCTCCCCTGAGTCCCAAAGCCTCTCTTCCGGTGCGAGGCAAATCGGTCGAGAGCCAACGGGTTGTGGTACATGCCGGTGATTTCCAGCATGCAGGCGGTTTCATCTAGGATACGCCGCGGGGACCGGGGAAGTTCTGAACATTTCCGGTCGCGATTCGGACCGTTTTCTGACGACAGCGCTTTCTGGCTATCTCGGGTTCGGGGATGCGTTGGGCCGCGCCTCAATGGACCAAAGCCTGGCGGGCCTGGCGCCGTCCTTCCTCCGTCAGCAAGAGGGTCCCGTTCTGCCGCTGGATCAGGCCGTGGCGCTCAGCCTGGCGGACCACCCGCAGGGCAAAGTCCGGGCTCCAGCGCAGCTCTTCCTCCAGATGCGCCAGCCGGTTTTCCGCCTCGGCTTCCGGGCTGCCTTCGTGGTGGAGCAGATGAATGACCAGCATGGCCTGGGCAAATTCCCAGCGCTGGCGCTGTCTGCGCCGGGCGACAGCAACGATCCCCCGCCCCGGCGCGAAGAGGAAGACGGCCACAAAAATGGCGCCGGTGACGGTGGCCATGGAGCCGGCAATGTTGGCATCCAGCAGGCGGGCCAGCCAGTAGCCGCCGATGGCGCTGGCCACGCCTATCAGGACGCTCAGGCCCACCATCCGCTCCAGACGGTCCGTGAGCAGGTATGCCGCCGCGGCCGGTGTGATCATCAACGCCACCACCAGGATCGATCCCACCGCGTCGAAGGCCCCCACCGCCGTGATGGAGACCAGAGTCATCAGCCCGTAGTGGATCAGGCCCGGCGAGAAGCCCAGGGCCGCAGCCAGGCCCGGGTCAAAGGTGGCCAGCTTGAGCTCCTTGTAGAAGAGGAAGATGGCCAGCCCGTTCAAGAGCAGGATGATCCCCATCACCACCAGGGCCCGGGGCAGATCCCAGCCCCACAGGATCAGCCGGTCGAAGGGCGCGAAGGCCAGCTCGCCCAGCAACACGGCATCCACGTCCAGATGCACGCCCCGGGCAAAGCGGGAGATGAGGATCACGGCCACGCTGAAGAGGGCCGGAAAGACCAGGCCAATGGCCGCATCCTGTTTGACCAGCCGGGTGTTGTGGAGTAGCTCCACCAGGCTGACCGTCGCCACGCCCATGGCCGCGGCGCCCACGATCAACAGGGGAGATTCCAGGCTGCGGGTGAGGAAAAAGCCCAACACGATCCCAAGCAACACCGTGTGGCTGATGGCGTCGCTCATCATGGCCATCTGCCGTAACACCAAAAACACGCCGGGCAGGGCACAGGCTGCGGCCACCACGGCTGCAATCAACTGGATTTCAACTTGGGTGACACTCATGGCTGACTTCCTTCTGGCCTGTCTGGAGAGACAGGGGCGGGTTTCAATCCGGCGGCTGGTAGCTCTCGGCCAGGCGGCGGGCTGCCTGGAGACCGGCCGGGGTCAGGGCCCAGTGCTCGTCGTCCACCTGCCGCACCAGCCCACGCTCGGCCAGGACGGCCAGGCTGCGGCGCACGCCCCGCTGTCCGGCGCCCATCACCCGCAGGCTGGCCACCGCGTGGGGATGGCTGGGATCCGGGTGCTGCAGGGCCAGCTGATACAGGTTCAGGAGCACCTGGTCCGTGTGCAGGCGCTGCCGGTTTCGCCGCTGTTGCAGCCAGTTCCAGCCCAACCCCCGGTTGGGTGCCAGCAAGAAGGAGAAGAGCGCGATGGCGCTGATGCAGAGGACGATGACCGGCCCGGTGGAGAGGCCGCTGGCCAGCCCACTGATCAGGGTGCCGGCCACGCCTGCCAGGGCGCCAAAGAAGGCGGCCAGCGCCACCATCACCCCCAGGCGATCCGTCCACTGGCGGGCGGCCGCGGCCGGCGCCACCACCATGGCGCTCATCAACACCACCCCCACCGCCTGGAGGCCGATCACGATGGCCACCACCAGCAGGGTGGTGAGCAGGATCTCCAGCGCCTGCATGGGGTAGCCCAGGCTGGCTCCAAAGTCCCGGTCGAAGCTGAGCAGCTTGAACTCCTTCCAGAAGAGCAACATCAGCAGCAGGGCCAGGCCACCGAAGAGGGCCATGGTGGCCACATCCCGGGCCAGTAGGGTGGCTGCCTGCCCGAAGAGAAAGTGGTTGAGGCCGGCCTGCCGGGCGTCGGGATTGCGCTGCAGAAAGGTCAGCAACAGCAGGCCGAAGCCGAAAAAGACCGAGAGGATGATGCCCAGGGAGCTGTCCTGTTTGATGCGGGTGTAGCGGTTGATGGCCACCATGAAGAGGGTGCCCAGGATGCCGGCCGCGGCCGCCCCCAGCATCAACACGGCCGGGGTCTTCAGGCCCGTGAGCATGAAGGCCAGCACCACGCCCGGCAGGGCGGCGTGGGACATGGCATCGCCCAACAGGCTTTGCCGGCGCAGCATGGCAAAAGAACCCAACGCCCCGCTGACAATCCCCAGGGTAGCCGCGCCCAGGGCCACCGTGCGCAACGTGTAGTCAAATACCAGCCCATGCAACAGGCCGCCAATGTCCATGGTTACCTCCCGCGCGGAACAGCGGCCGCATCCCCAGGCAGGTCGGCCGCTCGGGCGCTGCGGTCTGGCTCTGGGGCACGGGCCTCCTCCCCACTGTTCTCCCGGGCGTTGCGGTGTAAAAAGGCCACCCGCCCGCCGTAGGTGAGCCGCAGGTTCTCCTCGGTGAAGACCTCGCTCACCGGTCCGCTGGCAATGCGCCGCACGTTGAGGAGGGTGACCCAGTCGAAGTATTCGGGCACCGTCTGCAGGTCGTGGTGGACCACCACCACCGTCTTGCCGGCCGCGCGCAGCTCCTTGAGCAGGGTGACAATGGCCCGCTCTGTGGTGGCGTCCACCCCCTGGAAGGGTTCATCCATGAAGTACACCTGAGCGTCCTGGACCAGGGCCCGGGCCAGGAAGGTGCGCTGCTGTTGTCCGCCGGAAAGCTGGCTGATCTGGCGATGGGCGTAGGCCCGCATGCCTACCTTGTCCAGCGCCTGGAGGGCCAGCTCTCGCTCCCGGCGGCCCGGCCGCTTGAACCAGCCCAGTGCGCCGTAGCGCCCCATCATCACCACATCCAGCACGTTGGTGGGGAAGTCCCAATCCACGCTGCCCCGCTGGGGGACATAGCCCACCAGCCGGCGCTGCTCCGCGTACGGTCGTCCGTAGATGAGGACCTGGCCTGCCGCCACCGGCACCAATCCCAGGATGGCCTTGATCAGGGTGGTTTTGCCGGCGCCGTTGGGCCCCACGATGGCCATCAGGGTGTTGCCGGGCACCCGCAGGTCGATATCCCAGAGCACCGGCTTGTTGCCGTAGGCCACGGTCAGGTCTGTCACCTGGATGGCATCGGTCGTTGGCGTTGACATGGCCTCTTTTCTCCTCAGGACTGGCCAAGCAGGGCGTTGACAATGGTGTCCACGTTGTGGCGGACCATGCCGATGTAGGTGCCTTCCGGCGTGCCGGGGTCCCCCAGGGCGTCGGAGAAGAGCTCCCCGCCGATCTGCACCTGGAAGCCCTGGGCGGCCACCGCAGCCTGCAGCGCCTCGATGTTGCGCACCGGCACAGACGACTCCACGAAAATGGCCGGGATCTGGCGTTCGACGATGAAATTGGCCAGGGCGCGCACATCCGCGGTGCTGGCCTCGGAGGCGGTGCTGATGCCCTGGAGCCCCCGCACTTCAAAGCCATAGGCCCGGCCGAAGTAGTGGAACGCATCATGGGCCGTGATGAGCACACGCCGTTCCGGCGGGAGCTGGGCCACCTTGTCCAGAATCTCCTGGTGGAGGGCTGCCAACTCCTGGAGGTAGGCCGCGGCCCGGGCCTCGTACTCGGCCGCATGCTCGGGATCGTAGGCCGCATAGGTATCCCGGACGGCCTCCACCGCTTTCATCCACAAGGTCACGTCAAACCAGACGTGGGGATCGTAGGCGTCCTCGTAGGCTGCCCAGGGCAAGAGCAGCTCCTCGGGGATGGCCTCGGCCACGGCGGTAACCGTCTTGCGACGCCCCAACTGCTCCAGGATTTCGGCCATCTGAGCTTCCAGGAAGAGGCCGTTATAGAAAATGATTTCCGCGTTCTGGAGCAGCTCCACGTCGCCTTCGCTGGCCACGTAGAGATGGGGGTCCACCCCGGCGCCCATGAGCCCCGTGACGGCGACCCGGTCGCCGCCCACGATCTGGGCGATGTCGGTGATCTGGCCGATAGTGGTCACCACCTGGATGGGCCCGTCGCCCGGGCGGGGGCTGTCCGCGGCAGAGGCTGCACAGGCGCTCAACAGGCCCACGAGTGTTACCAAGAGGAAGGCGAGGCTGAGACGGTGGGGCGTCGATTTTGCTGACATGATGGAAGCTCCTTTGGATCAAAACCTTCTGTGTCTCTTTTCGGTGTAGAACGCTTTTTTCGGGCGAGTTAAGACAAGGATTACGGTAGTGCGTCGTCAATGTTTTTAGTCGTGACTAAAAATCTTTTTGGATGATAACATCAGTTCTGGTTTTGTGTCAACTAAAAACAAGGGGGCGAAGAGGGGCCGGCGCCGCATCTGCGGATGCTCATTCCGCAGATGGGCAGAGATTGCGGCGGGGAGTCGGCCTCCTGCCCGGAAAAAGGACGCGGATTCGCACAGATGAACGCAGATTCCGCAGTTTTCATTCCGTGCGCCTTCAGTGCGCCGAGGAGGATGAAAAATCTGCACGATCCGCAGGTCACGCAGGGATACGTGACCTGGGGTTCCGTTGGGTGCAGATGTCCGGCCAGGCGACCGGACCTGCCAATCCCCGTCAATCTGTGGATTCAATCCAGGGGGAACCTGCGTCTACGCGGGGCGGAGCTGGGGGATGGCGGGATCTGGCTGCCCGTCGGTGGAGGGGGCCTGGGGACCGGCTTCATGCAGAATGGCGCCGTCCGCGATGGTGATGGTCCGGGTGACCCGGCGGGCCAGGTCTTCGTCGTGGGTCACCATGAGGATGGTCTTGCGCTCGGCCACCAGGCGGGTGAAGAGCTGGAAGACGGAATCCGCGGTTTTGGAATCCAGATTGCCGGTGGGCTCGTCGGCCACCAGCAGGGGCGGATCGTTGGCCAGGGCCCGGGCGATGGCCACCCGCTGCTGTTGCCCACCCGAGACTTCGCTGGGCAGCTTGTGGGCGTGGTCGGCCATGTCCACCTGCTCCAGCAGATACATGGCCCGGTCGTAGCGTTCTGCCGGGCGAAACATGTTGCAGAAGTCCATGGGGAGCATCACGTTTTCCACACAGGAGAGCATGGGCAGGAGCTGGAAGAACTGGAAGATGATGCCGATGTGGCGTCCCCGCCATTCCGCCATTTTGCCCTCGCTCAGATCATTGATATGGGTGCCGCCCACCCAGATGTCGCCCGAGGTAGGTCGGTCGATGCCGGTGATCATGTTGATCAGGGTGGACTTGCCGGAGCCAGACTTGCCCACCACAGCCACAAACTCGCCCTCGCCGATCTGGAGGTCGATGCCCCGCAGGGCCACGAATTCGCCGACGGGGGTCTGGTAGGCCTTCACCACCTGTTCCAGGCGAATGAGGGGGCTGCCCTGAGGAGGCTGACCATCGCTGGGCCGAAGGCGTGTTCCGGGTTTTTCCGGCTTCTGGAAACGGTTATTCATAGCTCAACACCTCGCGTACCGTCAACTGGGAGGCCCGCCGCGCCGGCAGGAAGCTGGCCACGCCGGCCAGCAGCAGGACGATCACCAGCCAGAGGATGGCCCCGCCCGTGGAGAAGATGTAGGTGGGCGCCGCCCGCAGCAGGGCCATGCCCACCGTCATGGTCAGGATCCGGCTGGCCGGCAGGGCCAGCAGGCCGCCCACCATCCAGCTGATCAGGCCGATGATCACCCCTTCCGTGAGTACGATGCGCAGGATGGCGTTGTTGGAGGCGCCGATGGCCCGCATCACGCCGATTTCTCGGGTACGTTCCAGGACATTGATGCTCATGGTGCCCATCAGCCCCAGGCCGCCCACCACCCCCAACAGCACGGCCATGGCCAGCAGGAAGAGGATGATCACGTCGAACACGGTGCTGATGGTGGCCCGAAGCTGGCCGATGGTCTGCATCTGTTGCACCCGAAAGCCGCTGCGCCGATACAGGTTTTCAATGCGCTCCCCCATGACCTTCTGGTTCTCAGGGCTGCGGTCGTCCAGACGGACCAGAGAGACCTGGGCCCGGTCAATGGCGTTGGTCACCTGGCCAAAGTAGTCGAAGTTCACGAAGGCGTTGGCGCCTGTCAGCACACCCCGGACGATGCCCACCACCACCCATGTTCGCTCTTTGCCGTCCACCTTCAGGGTGATGGTATCCCCCACCTGGATGTCCTCCTCCGTGCCCAGAACGTCGGTGTTGATCACCACCGCGTTGGCGTCGCCGGGCTGGAGCCAGCGGCCCGAAACCAGGATAGGGTTGAGCATGGTGGAATCTGGCCTGGGCGCGTAGACGATGATGTTGTCGCTCTCGGTGCCGTCCGGCCGGACCCGGCGGGCGGTGCCGAAGCCCCAGGTCTCCACCTCTTCCACGCCGGGCAGTCCCATCACCTGCCCCTGGATGCGGGCCGTCCGGTAGGAGCGGTCGAAGATCACCTGGACGTCGTAGTCGAAGTAGGTCAGCGCGTCGTCCAGGGTCTGCTGCAGGGAGGCCCGGATGCTGAAGATGGAGATGAAAATGGTGCTGGCCAGGGAAAGGGTGATCAGCGTCAGCAGCAGGCGTGCCTTGCGCCGGAAGGTGTTGCGCAGGGAGATCTGCAAGGGGCGGCCGATGGGGATCACGTGGCGCAGGGCCACGATCACCCGGTCCACCAGGCTGTGGCCGAAATGCCCTTTGCCCAGCCCGTGTTCGCTGATGGCCTCCCGCACCGTCACTCGGACGCCCCGCAGGATGGGCACCACTGCAGCCAGGACCGGCGCGCTCAGGCTGATCACCACCTGGACCAATAGCACCTGGAGATCCAGGTGGAGACCACCCACGTCGAAGTTCAGGAGGCCGGCGAAGAGGGTGGCCAGGCCCAGGGAGCCCAGCATGCCCAGGGGGACCGCCACCAGCAGCGCCAACACGCCAAAGATCACGGCCATCACCAGGTACATGGCCGCAATCTGGCCGGCCCGGGCCCCGATGGCCTTCATGATGCCGATCTGGCGCACATGCTGGGTCAGGATGGCGGAGAGGGTATTGACGATCAGGAAGCCACTCAGAAGCAGGGAAAGCACCCCAATGGCCCCCAGGATCATGGAGAAGGCATCCAGGAAGTTCTGGGCCGGGTGTTCGCCTGGCGTGGGAATGAAGGTGAAGAGCACCGTGGCGCCGGCCCGTTCCATCCGCTTTTCGATCAGTTTGGCCACCTGGTTGACATGCTCCGAATTCAGCCGGTCGCCGGCGGCCACAAAGACCAGCTGGTTGTAATCCCGGGGCTCGCCCAGCCATTCCAGGGTGTCGAAGGTGATGTAGCCGTAGCCCGCGCCGTTGATGAAGGCGGGCAACTGGCTCAGATCGTGGACCGTGCCGGCGATGCGCAGGGTGCGCTCCTTGCCGTTGGGCGCCTCAATCTGCAGGGTGTCGCCAATGTCCACGCCCCCAAGCCCCAACGACGGGGACAGGGATGCCCGCTCCAACAAGAGCGCCCGGTGGGGTGGGGGAAATTCCCCTCGCTCCGGCCGCAGCTTGTTGATCTCCATGGCCTGGTAGTCTGGGATGGCGGTGAGCTGCAGGCTGCGCCAGGCGCCGTCGGCATCCCGGAAGCGCACGTTGACCGCCCGGCGCCCCTCGGCCGCGGCCACCTCGGGCATGGCTGCCACGGCCTGGATCAGGTCGTCGTCGAAGGTGGTCAGGGTGAAGAGGGTGCCGCTGGCCGGGTTCACTGCCGCGTAGGCTGCGGGCAGGTTCTGATCCACCATGCGCTGGGAACCCATGACCATACCGATGGCCCCCACGCCCACAGCGATGGAGAGGAGGACCAGGACGGTGCGGGTCTTGTTGGACCACAGGTCCCGCAGGACCTTGCGCCAGCGGGGCGCGAGCCACATGGGCCTACTCCTCCCTGTCGGGCTGAATGGTCACCGAGGCGGTCATGTTCCAGCGCAGGCGTTCATCCTGGATGTCTGGCTGGATGGTGGCTGTGTAGGTGATGTCGCCCTGTTTGCTTTCGCCCAGGGGGCGGATGCGCACCACCGTGCCGCTGATCTCCACCTCGGGCAGGGCGTCAAAGGTGAGGATGGCCCGGTCGCCCTCCTGAATGTGGACCACGTTGATCTCGGTCAGGTCGTCGGTTTCGATCTGCCAGGCCGACAGGTCGGCCAGTTGGACCACGGGCGTCCCGGCCACCACCTGCTCGCCCACCTGGAGGGTGAGCGCGGCGACGGTGCCCGGGAAGGGGGCCCGCAGTTCCGTTTCGGCCAGGGCGGCCTGGCTCTGCATCAGGTTGGCCTGGGCTTCCATCAGTTCAGCTTCGGCGGCGGCGATATCTTCGGGGCGGGCGCCGGCCTGGCGCAGGGCCAGTTCAGCCTCGGCCCGTTCCACCTCGGCCTGGGCGGCGGCGATCTGTCCGGCAGTGGCCGGCGTGCGGGCCTTGTCCAGGTTGGCCCGGGCCCGTTCCACTTCAGCCTGGGCGGCGGCAATTTCACTTTCCTTGGCCCCGGCGGCCAGCAGGTCATAGCGGGCTTTGGCCGCCTCGTAATTGTTGGTGGCCCGCTCCAGTTCGGCCGCCTGGGGCAGAGCGGCCACGTCGTTGCGCCATTTCACCTGGTCGTAGGCACTCTGGGCCTGTCGTAGAGTCGCCTCGGCATTCTGGAGGTCGGCCAGGGCGGCGATGAGCTGTTCCTCGTCCGCACCGTTGAGCAGGCGGCGCAGGTTGGCCTGGGCGGCAGCCAGGGCGGCTTCGGCGGCGGCCACATCTTCCGGCCGGGAGCCCTCCAGCAGGCTGTCCAGGTTGGCCCGGGCGATGTCCACGGCGGCCTGGGCGGCGGCCACTTCCTCCGGGCTGGGGCCTGCCTTCAGCTTCTCCAGCCGGGCCCTGCTGCTGCGGACCCGCGCCTCGGCCTGGGCGATGGCGATCACCTGGCGCTCATTTTGCAGCCGCGCCAGGACCGTGCCGGCCTCCACCGTATCGCCTTCCTCTACCAGGATCTGGGCCACGATGCCCGTGGTGGCAAAACTGAGGGCGGCGTGCCGAATGGGCACCACCGTGCCATCTACGATCACCACTTCCGGCGCGGTGACGGTGGGGAGGGGCGTGGCGGTGGGTTCGGCTGCTCCGGCCGGAAAGAGGGATGCATCCGGGTTCTGGTTCTGGAGATACCAGTAGCCGGCGCCCAGGACCACGGCCAGGCCGATGAGGGTAAAAACGATCCATTTCTTCATAAACAAGTCCGCATGAGTGGCGCAAAATCAGTGGCGCAAATTCATCATCCGAGAAGTCAAACCACCTACCATTACGGGCGGATTTGCTTCCGGGTTTCAGCAGGGGACGCTTCAGGCGTCCATCTGGGAATCTTTGGCTGAAAATATGGCGGTAGAATATGGCGATAATTCGTCAATAAAAGGTGGCGATCTCATCCAGCGACTTTTTGCCGATATCGGGCACCCGGGCATCCGACGCCGGGTAGCCCACCACCAGGAGCAAGAAGGGGCGTTCGTTGGTTGGGCGCTGCAGGATGCGGTTCAGGAAGTGCATGGGGCTCGGCGTATGGGTCAGGGTAGCCAGGCCTGCATGGTGGAGGGCGGTGATGAGGATACCGGTGGCGATGCCCACTGATTCGGTCACATAGTAGTGCTTGATTTTCTGGGTCTGGGCGACCAGCTCGTAGCTGCGGGCAAAGATGGCGATCAGGTAGGGGGCAATCTCCAGGTAGGGCTTTTCGGGCGTGGTGCCGAAGGGTTGGAGGGCGTCCAGCCATTCCTGGGGCGCGCGGCGGGTGTAGAATTCCCGTTCCTCCGCTTCTGCGGCCAGGCGAATTTCATGTTTCACAGCCGGGTCGCTAACCACGGCGAAATGCCAGGGCTGCATGTTGGCGCCGCTGGGGGCTGTACCAGCTGCCCGCAGGCAGTCCTCGATGATGCTCCGGGGCACCGGCCGATCGGAGAAATGGCGGACGCTGCGGCGTCGGCGCATCTCGGCATAAAATTCTGCCGCCCGCCGGGCCATCTCCTCCACTGGATATTCGCGATAGTCGCGCAAAGGGATCAGTTGCGGCGCACTCATGAAGACCTCCGTGGCAGGGCAGAAACGATAGGCTGCGGAGCCGGCTTCGCCGGCTGATTCTTGTCCAGTATACCAGACGGTGGACGATGGCGCAGAAAGCGGATATCAATAAAGTAGAACGAAACGGTAACTTATGGTAAAAATAGGGTGAATTTGATCTATCTGCGTACGCCATTCCTCACTTGACATTTTTGTCATCCATGTTCAATCCGTGCAAAACATGTTATACTGAACGAAATGTTGGGAAACGGGCGTGGATTTCTTCTTTTCGTCGATGAGCGACCCTGAAACGAACGTGGATTTCGAGCAGGATGACTACCGTCGAACCTGGCCGGCCGTGTGCAGCCAGGCCCGGGCCCAGACTGGCGCCGCCAGCGATGCGACGAACATGACGGATTATGGGCCGGGGTCTGTTGGTGATCTGTCTATTCCTTCGCACCTGGAGTGTCTGTTTTCATGGAACAGCTGATCACACTCACCAAAATCGTTCCACCTCGCCCTCGGCCTGAAGTGGTGCCCCGTCAGCGTCTGCTGGAAATCTTCCAGGAGCTGTTGGACTATAAGCTCGTCCTGGTCATCGCTCCTGCCGGCTACGGCAAGACGGCCTCCCTGATCGACTTGATCCAGCACATCGACATGCCCGCGTGCTGGTATGCCCTTTCTGAAGTTGATCAAGATCCCTACCGCTTCCTGGCCCACTTTATCGCCAGTATTCAGCATCGGTTCCCCAGCTTTGGCGCCCGGTCCAACGCTGCGTTGCAGATGGTGAGCACAGGACGCAGCAACCTGGAACAGCTCCTCACCACCATGGTGAATGAGCTCTACGAGCAGGTGGACGAGCACTTTGTCTTCGTCATTGACGACTATCACCTCCTGAACGACCATCCGGATATCAGCGCATTCATCAGCGATTTTGTCCAATACAGCCCGGAAACCTGCCACCTGATCCTGGCTTCCCGCAAGTTACTCACCATTCCCAACCTGGCCCTGCTGGTGGCCCGGGGGTACGTGGGCGGGCTCGACTTTGAGGATCTGGCCTTCCAGCCGGACGAACTGCAGTTTCTGGCGATGCGCAACTATGGCCTCACCCTGACCCCAGAAGAGGCCCAGGAGGTCTGCCAGCTGAGCGAAGGGTGGATCACCGGATTGCTCCTCTCGGCCCAGATCAAGGGGTGGCGGATGGCCAATCGCCTGCGCATGATCCGGGCTGCAGGGGTGGACCTCTACACTTACCTGATTCACGAGGTGCTGGGGCAGGAATCGCCGGATCTGCGGGATTTCCTGCTGCGCACGTCCGTCATGGACGAATTTGATGCAGAGCTCTGCGAGGCGATCTTCGAGCCCGAGTGGTGTCCGCCTGGGAAGTGCTGGCAGGATATGGTAGACATGGTGGTCCAGCACAACCTGTTCGTGGTCCGGGTGGGCGAAACGGGGGATGCCCTGCGCTATCACCCCCTGTTCCGGGAGTTCCTCCAGCAGATGCTGATCCAGGAGCGGCCGGAAGAGGAGCGGCTCATTGCCCGACGCCTGGCGGACATCTACGTGGCGCGCGGGCGATGGGAGGAGGCCTACCACCTCTACCAGCGGCTGGATCTGCCGGAGCCCATTGCCGCGCTCATTGAACAGGTGGGGTTGCGCCTCCTCCAGAGCGGCCGCCTCAAGACTGTGTTGCGCTGGCTGGCCGAGCTGCCCCTGGGGATGCTGGAAGCCCGCCCGCGGCTTCTGGCGTTGCAGGGATACGCGCTGACCCTGGGGGGGGAAGTGGAGCGGGGCCTGGCTTGCCTGAATCAGGCCATCGAGGCCCTGACTGGCTCGGAGCCCCTGGTCCTGGCCCAGGCGCTGGCCCATCGGTCGGTGGCCCACCGGTTTCTGGGAAACTATTCCAACTCCATCCAGGACGCCCAGCGTGCACTGGATCTTCTAGCTGCCGGGACGGAATCGGCCCAGTCCATTCACGCTCTGGCAGTGCGTTCCCTGGGCCTGGGATACTATGCTGTGGGCGATCTACAGGCCAGCATTCGATGTTTGCATAGCTCTTTAGATTTGTACAAAGCTCTTAACGACCAGCAAAACATGGCCATGGTCTCCATGGATCTGGCCAATTCGTATTTCCTCTCTGGCCAGCACCATCGGGCCCTGCCACTCTTTGAGGAGGCCCTTCAGGCCTGGTCCAGCCTCAACAACCTGGTGGGGCAGGCCAACGTCCTCAACAACCTGGGCGTTCACTACTACGAACATGGCGATTACCTGAAGGCCCTGGACATGTTGCAGCAGTCCCTGGCCTGCGCCGAACAGAGCGGCTATACCCGGATGGAGGCCTTTGCCCTGGCCAGCATGGGCGACGTTTTCAGCGACATGCAGGTCCCGGCCGCTGCCGAACGGCTCTACCAGCGGGCCTATGAACTGGCCCAGCAGCTGGACGAACGCTTTTTGGTGCTTTATCTGGAGCTGGCCCGGGCAGCCCTGGCCTGCACCGGCCGGGATTGGGGCCGGGCCTACACCTACCTGGATGCCGCAGGCAAGCTGGTCCTGGATAAGAGCTCCCAGTATGAATGGGGGCTATATCGGCTGGCCATGGGGCGCTTTTATCTGGCCCAGGATAACCCCGAGCCGGCTCGGGAACCCCTGGAGGATGCCATCCACTGTTTTGAGGCAGGTGGACAACTGGCGGACGCGGCCAAGGCCCGGTTGTTCCTGGCGGCAGCCCTCGCCGGGCTGGGTGACAAAGATGGCGCACAGGAATCTCTTCAGCAGGCCCTGGACCAGATCGCCCTGCTCCAAACCCAGGCACCGGTTTTGCCGGTGGCTTCTCTCCTCAAGCCGGCCCTCCTGAAGATGAGTCGTCAGCGCGAAACGGCAGGCTCGTTATCCCGCCTGTTGGCCAGGGTGGAGGAATTTGAACAATCCTTGCCCGCCCTGCGCCGGCGGCTTCGCTCCAGCCCCTTGCAGGAGATGATGACGAGCGAGCTGGAGCCCCCCACACTGGTCATCCGGGCCCTGGGCCGGGCAGAGGTGTGGGTCAACGGGCGACTGGTCTCCAACAGTGATTGGAAGACGTTGGTCTCCCGGGATCTTTTCTTTTGCCTGCTTGCCCACGAGGAAGGCTTGACGAAGGAAGAGATCAGCGAGATCCTCTGGCCGGAAGCCTCCTTGAGTCAGGTTCGCACCCGCTTCAAGAACACCATTTACAGGCTGCGCAGCGCCATCGGTCAGGACGTCATCCTCTTCCAGGACGACATTTACTACTTTGACCGCACCGTCGATTACGAATATGACGTGGAGATCTTTCTCCAGTGCATCCAAGATGCCAGGCAGACGGCTGATGCAGAGGCCCGGATCCAGGCCTACGAACGGGCTGTGGAGCATTATCGCGGTGACTACCTGCCGGAGGTAGACGGCAGCTGGGTCTGGGCGGAGCGGGAACATTTACGGCGGATCTATGTCGAAGTCAGCCTGGAGCTTGCCCAGCTGTTGTTTCAACAGGGGCAGATCAACGCCGCCCTGGAGCGGTGCCAGCAGATCCTGGCCGATGATCCCTGTCTGGAAGATGCCCACCGCCTGGCCATGCGCATCTATGCGGCCACCGGCAACCGCGCGGCCGTTGCCCGCCAATTTGAACTCTGCCAGAAGGCGCTGCACGAAGAGATTGCTGCGCCCCCTTCCCCGCAGACCGAAGAACTTTACGCGTCTCTAATGCGCTAAGGTGCACTGAAAGCGTTGATGTGCTAAAACCGTTGCACTGATCCCCCGCTTGCCCCCACCGGTGAACATCATCTCCAGGCTCCCCTGACCCTGGTTTTTGGGTTTCATCATCGACCACAACGACAAAGACGGACAACCCTATAGCCGGCGTCCTCTCCTGGGAGGTCGACGGCTATTCCATATTTAGCATTTCTCCAGTAAAGCTTCTCCTGGTGCAGGTAAGGCACAGCGGCCGTCCATCTTTCGTGGGGGGCGATGCTGGGTCGTTCTCTCCTGTTTTTGTTGTAATTCGGTACTTCTTCCAGCCATTTTGAGCACTTTTTTGAAAATGAGCCTCTTTTGATGCCACCTTTGTAGCCCCCCATCTGCGACCATAAGGACAATTCAATATTCAACAGACACAAATTCGACAGTGAACCCACAGTGAACGCAACGAAGGAGAGAGAGACCATGAAGCGCCTGAGCCTGAATCCCCGGTACGCCCGCCTGCTGGTGACGTTGGGTGCGTTGGCCCTGTACGTGTTGAGCGCCGGTGCACCGCTGGCCTCGGGTGGCTGAGCCGCCGGTTGGCATAGCCGATAAGCAGTGTTAGCAGTAACGAGTCTGAGCAGGGAACAGAGAGAAAGCTGGACAGAGAAAGAGCTGGAAGGAGAGAGACCATGAAGCGCCTGAGCCTGAATCCCCGATGCGCCCGCCTGCTGGTGACGTTGGGTGCGTTGGCCCTGTACGTGTTGAGCGCCGGTGCACCGCTGGCCTCGGGTGGCTGAGCCGCCGGTTGGCCATAGTCGAGAGATAGAACTGGTTGTAGCCCAGTTTGCATAGGGAACCGAGAGAAAGCTGGACAGAGAAAGAGCTGGAAGGAGAGAGACCATGAAGCGCCTGAGCCTGAATCCCCGATGCGCCCGCCTGCTGGTGACGTTGGGTGCGTTGGCCCTGTACGTGTTGAGCGCCGGTG